>CAJTVE010000004.1 GCA_910579655.1 uncultured Allobaculum sp.
GAGTTCGTATCGTCCGAAGCCAATATTCACCAAGGCTACTCACAGACAACAGCCGAAGCTGTCCTGTCAAACAACAGGGGTGTATTTCAACCCCCATGGCTTGCCATGGGGTCAGTGAGCTTCATCAAAGGAGTCGGCCATCAAAACGGTGGGTGTCCATACGGGAAGCAGAGCGATGGCCATAAAGCCAGCCATCATGTTTCGGGTCAGGGCGCGGCGGTTGTTCTTTTTCTGTTTTGTCCAGAGGTGTAGATCCTTTTGTGAAAGCATCGGCAGATTGAATAAGGTGGATTGGGTTTTATGGTCTTTATGGAATGCTGATTGCATAAACACCTCCTGTTGTTTAGAGATCTATCTCGAAATTCTAATGATCTATATTTTATTGAATTTTATTAAATCTTATTGAGGTGGAAAATCTACCAGAATCACCGAAGTATCGTCTCGAAGCTTGAGCCGGGGCAGAATCTGGCACGCTGCATCCTGCTCCTGCCTGTCATGCAGCAGATCAAGAGTTTCGCTCTGATGGTCAAAAATATAATTCAGAAAATCCTCATCAGACTGGATGGTCTGGTCCGCCTGTAGGAAAGTCTGAAGCTGGTCAAAACCATCACTGTACAAAGCGGCTCGTTTCAGAGCGTTGAGCGGGATCGTCCCGGTCAGTTCACGACCAGCCCAGCGGGTTGTGCAGTCGGCAATGGCATAGCCATCGGGCTGGTTTTTCTTTTTACGATTGGCAATCAGAATTTCATTGGCCAGCAAGCGCTGGGCAAGAAAGGGTTCATTGGACGCTTTGCTCCTGGCTTTCATGAAATCCAGGGCAATTCCATCAAAAGAAGCGATGGTGGAATCGGTGATTTTACAAACTGGGGAATCTGGCCTGTCGAAATTGAAGTTCGTTCGACCTTCTTGATCTCCTTCTTTATTCTCGTCTGCTTCCACGTTGTTTTTATCTTGCTCTGCATTACTTTTGTCTGCTTTTGCAAGCTTTTCCTGGCTGATGATTCTCTCTTGACCAGCCGGTTTTTCAGGATCAACAGGAACTTGACTGTCGACGAGTTCTGCCAACAGGACGCAATCACCAAGAACAAGGTATTCAAACTGCTGCCTGCTTTCGTTTCGATACAGAATGGCAATCGCTGCAGAAGGCATTTCCAGCTCCGAACAAGAGGGGAAAATCGCTGCGGCCTGTTGGCAGGCAGAAGCAAGGATCTCAGAAAGAGATCCGGTTTGGGCAGGGCGGTCAGGAAAAGAGAAAGCCGTCTGCACAGAAACCTTGTCATCCGTCAGGGCTGGCTGCAGGGCTTCTATAATCCGGTTGACCAGAAAATGGGAAAACCAGGCGGCATCACTGCCTTGATGCATCCAGTCGGTTTTGGTCAGGCCGCTGGCTGCATCGCAGACAATCCAGAGGTTGTCTGAGGCGTAGATAACGTCTTCGTTACGCTTTTTCTCGGTTCGGCTTTCGGAAAACATAGACCTTATCCATCCTTAATAAATTGATCTGGTAGCCAATGCCGTTCTGGGCTCCGTTGTATTTGGTCACGCGGCGGGCGCTGTCTTTCACGGATTGCTGGGCATTTTTCATAGCGATGCCTATTGTATGGAACATGGCAGACTGGTCTTTTTCGGATTCACCAAAGTAGAGAATCTTATCCGCTGACAGGCCAAACTGAGCCATGCCAAGTTTCAGGGCATCAAACATATTGGTTTTGGTGGGAACAACTTCCAGGTTGGCTGAAGATGGATGGAGGATGCGGAATTTTGGCAGATCAAAGTTGTCTTCGAATTTGCGCAGGTTCTTTTTGGATCCGGCGACGGTCACCTTAGAGAAAGTAGTGTCAGGATTGATAAGTCCAAATCCTGAAAAATGAGGGAAGCGATAAATACGGACCGCATAGTTTAAAGCCCACGGATTAAAGCCATTGAAGAAGATTTCATTGTGGTAGCCTACACCGCAGACCAGGTTGTATTTGGCAGCGTTTCTGGCGATTTCCAAAAGTTCATCTTTGGATAAGGATACCAGGTAAGAGCGCTGCCGGGTTTTACAGTTGAGATACTGGGCCCCATTGCAGCCAATTAAAAAGGAAAACATTCCTTTCAGCTGCTTAGATTCCAGAAAGTGTTCCAGCCAGACAATGGATCTGGAGGAGGTTAAAGCCAGCACAACTCCTTTTTCTTTCAGATCACGGAGAATCGAAAGAGTGGCTGGCGGGATATCGATAAATTGATTCGCAAGTCCATTTTCCAGGGATGCGACGATTGCATTGATTTCGGTCATAGACTCATTTTACCAAGCGTGATGCGATCACCAAAGATAGATGGCAAAAAGATGAGAAATCTCAGATTTTCCCTATCCGTTTCGGATTGACTTTTTTAAAGACTTCAGACGGGGGCTGAATGGCTTCAAAATGTAAATTGAGGGCTTTTTCATCGTGAGTTTAAAGAAGGTGGAATTCGTCAAAAAGGAAAGCAGTTACCTTCAAACAGGCAGCGTAAAAACGAAAGTTTTCCTTAAAGATTTAACTTAAACTGTACGATAATTTTGTAAGAAACAAATCGAAAACTATACATGATGATCGAGAAATGGTTTAATGATTTTCTGAATATAGAAGCAAACTGGATCGGTTTTTGATCTGTTTTGCGCTTTGCCGCTGTTTTGTCGCTCAAGCGCGTTTTCCAGACAGAAACAGGATCGATCTGTGAGAGATAGAGACGAGAAGGGGAGGATTTAATGAAATATTCAAAGAAACCAGGCCTGAACCGGGCGCTGGGACTGGCTCTTGCAGCCGTTGTTGCCGGCGGATCCCTGACAAGTACTGTGACGCCTGTGTATGCGATTGAACAGGATTTTGAAGATGGCGGTTTTGATGAGTCGCCTGCAAATACAAATTCTTCTGCTGGAAGCAGTTCGTCTTCGACCGGTTCGAATGACAGCTGGGTAGAAGATCTTGATCATGGAACTGGATCAAACCCAGGTGGGGCGACCACCAGCAATGGCAGCCGGCCAACAGGTGGAAATGCCGGGGAAAACACCAGTGATTTTTCGGGAACGGTAAATGGAGTGGCCGATGATTCAAGCCGGCCGGCGAGTGAAGATGCAGCTTCTGACACCTCTGGTCATATGGGAGCTGGTGCACAAGAGGAATCTTTACCAGATGAGGAGCTGTTTGGGATGGAAGAAGAATCGGATCTGATTCTTGGCGATATCGATAACCATCGCCAGAGCAGTACCGTTCTGGACGGAATCGATATTTCGAACTGGCAGAGGACAATCGACCTGGACCTGATTGATGCTGATTTCATCATCTGCAAAGCAACTGGTGGAACGGGTTTTAAGGATCTGTCTTTTGACTACTTTGCAAATAAAATTCTGAATTCCGGCCGCCTGTTTGGGTTCTACCATTTTGCCCATGACTCTGGCTATGAAGGTTCTGCTCAGGACGAAGCAAAGTTCTTCTACGAGCAGACAAAACAATATATTGGAAAAGGAATTCCAATTCTGGACTTTGAAGATCATGACGTTCTGGCGAAAGGGGCCTCATGGGCTTTAGATTTCCTGGAAACCTACTACAAGCTTTCTGGCGTAAAGCCAATGCTGTATACAAGCAGCTATTACACCAGAACCATTGACTGGACACCCGTTGCCAACGCTGGCTATCAGTTATGGGTAGCCAACTATGGCAAGAACGATGAGCAGCAGGGTTATCGGGAAACCGCTGAAGTGAAGACAGATCTGCTGGGTACCGGGGCATTTGAAGAGTATTACATGCATCAGTACACCTCCCGGGGAAAACTCGAAGGCTATGAAGGCAATCTGGACCTGAATAAGTTCTACGGGACGAAAGACGAGTGGCGCATGTTATCTTCGCCAGAAGGCATTTCCAAGACTCTGCTTCGCCTGTATAACCCAAACTCTGGTGAGCACTTCTATACCGCAAGCCGGGAAGAAAAGAAAATCTTAACCAGTCTTGGATGGACAGATGAAGGTTTCGCCTGGACCACTCCAAGAGCAGGGCAGAATGTCTATCGTCTGTACAATCCAAACTCCGGCGACCACCACTATACTGTTGATGTCAATGAGCGGGATACGCTGATTTCCTATGGATGGCAAGCCGAAGGAATCGGCTGGCTCGCAGTAGAAGACCGCAAGGAAGGCATTCCGGTATACAGAGCATACAATCCCAATGCTGAAACCGGAGCTCACCACTTTACCACCAGCGTTGAAGAGATCAACGCCCTGGTTGCGATGGGCTGGGAAAACGAAGGAGTTGCCTGGTATGCGGTTGACCCGGGAAAAACGATTGAAAGCGCCGAAGAGTTTGAAGAGATGCAGCAGCAGATCAAGCTCCAAAGACTGCGTCCTTTCAAAAACGCTATGCCTTACTAAAAACTGAAATGGACCGGATTCTGGTCTATTTTGAATGATTCTGAGAATTTGAGCTTCAGTTTTCGTGGATGACCATGAAAACTGAAGCTTTTTTGCGCTTATTCACGATGGCAGAAGTTTTTTTATTGTCCTTCTGCTTTTCACTCCTCCCATGCTTCTATCGAAACAATCTGGATAGCTTGCTGCAGTAAGAGCTTAGTAGAAGACGACGGCTTAAGGGGGTCAGAAATTACTTTTATGTTTTTCGCTCTGAAGTGGATCGATTCTCAAATAAAAGCCCTCGATAGGACTATTTTGTGGGTGTAAAATTATCTGTAAGTATCCTATCGATCTCTCAGGGAAGGGGGACTCACATTGTATAAAGCAGTTGATTTATCAAAGTATATCGTTATAAAATGTGCTGTTGATGATTATCCTATCACCAATCTTCACCTTCAAAAAATCTTGTATTATATTCAGAAAGATTTTCTGCAAAAAGATAAGCTGGCTTTTTTTGAAGATGTTGAAGCTTGGCAGTTTGGCCCTGTGGTTCCCGTGGTGTATTACAAGTTCTGTGGATTTGGATCAATGCCTATTACAAACACTTTTGAAGTCGAAGGAATTGATCCTCTTGATGTCCAAGCCATTGATCGTATAGTGGAGGGAAAAAGACTTCAGACCCCGTGGGATTTAGTTGCAGACATTCATCGAAAAAATGGTTCGTGGGATCAAATATACCGGGGCGGATTAGGAAATCACAAAATCATCCCTCAAAACCTTATTAAAATGGAGGGATATTGTCGTTAATCGAGTCAAACAAACTATTGATAGTTTGTTTTTCCGTTCCTGTGCGTCATAATAGTAATTGCTTTAGAGAAGATATGGTGTGAGGGTAACACCTGATAAAGAAGTCCCAAACGAAGATACGGTGTGAGGGTAACACCTGATAAAGAAGTCCCAAACGAAGATGCTCTCGTTGCAAGACGAGAGCTATTTTTTTATAGAAGGATACTATGGCTACCATTACATATACCCTAAATAGATTATCTTCTGATTTTTTTAAGACCATAATTCGATAGATTTTCCTGAAATCGAGAATAGGCAGGATAGACCATACATGATCTTAGTGATAAAAATTGAAAATAATACTTTTGCCTTACCACGAAGAACGGATCTTACGCAAATGTGGTTTTCAACACTAATAATCCTGGCGAATGAATAAGCTTGCATCATTCATATTGTTGATTCAATAACAATACCTAATTCGAGATGAGTTTGCCTATCGCATTTTGGGTTATCGGGCTTAGCGGCAATTGCTGTCGTCGATAATAGTGATGATAGCTAAACACATTGTTTGCGTAAGAGCCTGAAGAACGAACATCAGACACAATTATGGATATAAGTTCAAAAACAGTAATCGAGATATGGTCTTATCAATTCGGATTGAACCGGTTCCTTGTTTTTGAAAGTGAACGCTTTTAATCCACCTCTTTACCTTTCACTCTGACGGATGAAGTGAATATTGGAAAAGCTGAATAAAAAAAGATTTTAATTTTTGTTCAAGCTGAGAATACGTCTGCTTTCATCTGTTTTTGAGACTTTTATGCAAGTGTGATGGGATTGTGGGTATGGATGGATTGACACACAAAATATCGACTGTTAAGATGACCGCAAATGTTGAGAAATAAAAGATAGAGGCTGCGGTGCAGATGAGTACCTTCTCAAGGAGGCGTCCGATGAAGGAAGGGAAAGGCAATCACCGCCGAAATTCACACTCTGGCAGGAGCGTGGGTTGGGATGCAGGGAAATACTTTGCAGACTCCTTCAGTCGAAGAGGCGTTATCTTGAAACCTTCTTTTTGAACTGTGGGGACCACAGTTTTTTTATTTCCAGAAAAGGAGAAAAATTATGAAAAAATCAATGTGGACTGCCGCATGCGCAATGCTCGTTCTGGCTGGCTGCTCAAGCAGCTCTTCTGCTTCAAGCACTGCAAGTACCGCTAGTACATCAAGTTCGACAACATCTGCTTCCAGCACAGCCGCTGCTTCTGGCGACACCTTTACTGTAGGAATGGAGTGCAACTATGCTCCATTTAACTGGCAGACAACGGATGCAACTGAATCTTCTGCAGAATTACCAAATGGTGCAGGATATTGCGACGGCTATGATGTCAAGATTTCTCAGGACCTGGCTGACAAACTGGGCAAACAGCTCGTCGTAAAGAAGATTAACTGGGATGGTCTGCAGCCTGCTCTGGAATCCGGCGAAATCGATGCGATTGTTGCTGGGATGACAGCCAACGATGAACGTGAAGAAGGAATTGACTTTACAACTCCTTATTATTCTTCTGACATGGTGATGATCGTTCCAAAGGATTCTGATGTTGCTTCCTTTACAAGCATCCAGGATTTCTCTGGTCATAAAGTGATCGGTCAGAAAAACACCAACTACGATACCATCATCGACCAGATCGAAGGTGTAGATCACGTGACTCCAAAAGCTGCTTATCCAGAACTCGTCCTGGCTTTACAGACAGGGGAAGCGGAAGCCATCACTGCCGAGCTGCCAGTTGCCAAGGGTATCGTTGCTGCCAACCCGGATCTGACTTACATCACATTTGAAGATGGCAAAGGATTCGATGTAGACACAACGGTTTCCATCGGTCTGAAAAACAACACAAGAGATACACAGGAATTCAAGGACGTTCAGGCTGCTCTGGACGAAATCTCCCAGGAAACCCGTGATGAATATATGCTGGATGCGGTGAACAACGCTCCAACCGGTGAATAAGCGTCATGTCCATTGATTGGTCATATGCTTGGCGGGCACTCGTAAAAAACTGGCCGATGTTCTGGTACGGCATGAAAGTGACAATCGAATTTGCACTGGTCGGTACTGTCTTCGGCTTTCTGATTGGTCTGGTGGTCGGCGCGATCCGTTCGGTTCCAATCGATCCACTGGATTCTCCATTGATTAAGGGATTAAAGAAATTTGGCCGCTGGATTACCGGATTGTATATCTGGGTATTCCGCGGCACACCAATGATGATTCAGGCGTGCTTTATTTACTACCTGCTTCGTCCAGTGATTCACTGGGGTCCAATTACGGCTGGTTTTGTGATCATTTCAATCAACACTGGTGCGTATATGGCAGAGATTCTGCGCTCTGGAATTCAGTCCGTGGATCCAGGTCAGTTAGAAGCATGTAAAGCGATCGGAATGAGCAACTTCCAGGCGATGGTGTATGTCATTTTCCCACAGGCGATCAAAAACACCTTCCCGGCCATTGGCAACCAGCTGGTTGTCAACCTGAAGGACTCCTGTATGATGAACGTTATCTCGGTTACGGAGCTGTTCTTCCAGTCGAGTTCGATTGCGGGCTCGAATATGCGGTTTGTTGAGATCTACTTTGATACCGCAATCCTGTATCTGATTTTAACGACTGCTGCGACCTGGCTGCTCAATCTGATTGAGCGCCGCATGAGTCAGGATGAGGATACAGCGAAAAAGAAGAAATTCTTTATGGAGATGTCCGCATGACAAGCCCAGTAATTTCTGTTGAACATCTCAAAAAGAGTTTTGGTGCCCAGGAAGTTTTGCATGATATTGACTTCCAGATCGAAAAAGGGGAAGTCGTTTCCATTATCGGATCTTCCGGTTCCGGAAAAAGTACGCTGCTTCGATGTATCAACCTGCTTGAAATTCCAGACTCGGGAACGATTTCGTTCCATGGCCAGAACATTTTAGGCGGAGGCCTGAAGCCAACGGACTATCGTTCCAAAGTTGGCATGGTCTTCCAGAACTTTAACCTGTTTGCTAACAAGAACGTTCTGGACAACTGCATTCTGGGCCAGCGAAAAGTTCTTGGCCGCTCCAATGAAGAGGCGAGAAAAATTGCGCTCCAGCATTTAGAACGCGTTGGCATGAGTGACTTCTTAAATAAAAATGCCACCAAGCTTTCTGGCGGCCAGAAACAGCGTGTTGCCATTGCCCGTGCGCTGTCGATGGATCCGGAAGTTCTGCTTTTCGATGAACCAACCAGTGCGCTTGACCCGGAAATGGTCGGCGAAGTTCTGGATGTTATGAAGGGTCTTGCAAGTTCAGGGTTAACGATGATTGTCGTTACCCACGAAATGCAGTTTGCCAAAGACGTTTCTGATCGCGTGATCTTCATGGATCAGGGCGTCATTGCGGAACAGGGAACCCCGGATGAAGTTTTCAATCATCCGAAAAACGAACGAACCAGACAGTTCCTTTCCCGTTTCCGTGAAAGTGCGAACTTATCGTAAGGATCGAAGCGACGAAAGCGAATGTCTGGATCCTGACCAATAGATTTGAACTCAGTTGAAAACCGGTGTCCGTGACAGGATACCGGTTTTTTTCAGTGGCAGAATATTGTCCACGCGGCCAACAGGATGGTTGATTAAAAACGATCGCCTTTTTTCTGGCAGACGCAATGGATCAAGACTGAGGTACAGAATTCGATGCTTTTTTGGAGAAGGCCTGATCTACAGCCTGGTGAAGTTCGCTTTCACTGACTTCGGTATACACATTCAGGGTTGTTTTGACATTGGAGTGCCGGGCAAGTTTCGCTGCAATCTTTGGCTGAACGCCGCTGCGGATCAGATTGGTGACAAACGTATGACGGAGCATATGATAATGGAAATCCATGCCCAGCTCTTTGACTACCACACTGATTTTGTGCTGAATCGTCGTTGGCGCCATAAAACTGCCTTTCGGATCAGAAACGATCAGATTATAGGGATGAACCTTTTGATACTCCAGCAGAAACGTTTTGAGCACCTCGCAAAGGGGAAGCACGGCGGTGCTTGAATCTGTTTTCGGGGACGTGGTTTTGAACTGAGACTTTTTTCCACCGGTGAAATCCATCTGCCGGCTGATCGATACAGTATTGTTTTCAAAATCAATATCAGAAAAGCAAAGCGCCAGGGCTTCAGCCCGGCGTAATCCGAGATAGTAGCCAAGATACAGATAGGCGATGACGGTGGGTTCATCCTTGAAGTGATCACACAGGCCGAGAAAGTTTTCTTCTTCCAGATACATCTGCCGGCGGGTCGTTTTCTTATCACTGTGCACATAGATCAGGCTGAGCTGGTGACTGTTGATGTAGCCGGCTTTCTGGGCATAGTCCAGAATGTTTTTCAGGCAGGAACGAATCAGATCCATTGTTGACTGGCTGTTATCCGAGAACGTGTTGAACAGGCTCTGAAGAACAGGATACTTTACCTGTCTGATGTCCAGACTGCCAAGACTTGGCCGGATAAAGCGTTCGTAATGATAGGTATAGGAAACTTTCGAATTGGCAGCAAAGCGGATACTGTCAATGGCGAGCCATTCCTTATAAATATCGTCCACGGTCCGAATCTGGTTGGTGTTTTCGCTGCTGGCACCCAGAAGCGCTGCGGAAACGCGGACGCTGTAGGCCTGTGCTTCATGTTTGGTCGGGAAGGTTTTTGTATGCCTGACCATTTTGCCCTGTTCGTCGATGGATTCAACGGAAACTTGATACGAAAATTCTCCGTTCGCCTTTTCAAGTTTTTCGATTTGCATGAAGATCCCTCCTTGTTGAGAATCAGGAATGCAGATTCTGTTTTTCAGGCGCAATCGGAATGAAAAAGATTTAAAAAATAGGTCGGATATGGATTTGGG
Source organism: uncultured Allobaculum sp. (assembly GCA_910579655.1). GTDB lineage: Bacteria > Bacillota_I > Bacilli_A > Erysipelotrichales > Erysipelotrichaceae > Allobaculum. Next base: position 10,036 of record CAJTVE010000004.1, read on the forward strand.
ATTCGCTGCCTGGCGGCGCTTTTTTCTGATTGCATGAACAGACTGCATGTCTGGACTCAATCTGCTACTTCTATTTTCGAATGAATCGCTCTCTTTTTCCAAATTCAGTAAAGAAGGCAGTTTTTTATCGCAATCCTTGCAACATTTATCTCTTGTGGCTTTCAGCAGGGAAGACAACTGCCTTTGACTATTCATCTGTTAAGAAAAGAGGCCGGATGGACAGATCAGATAGAATGGCGCAATGAAGTTTTTATTTGAACTGAAGGCGGTTTCTGTAACGCTTTTGTCTTTGTGCTTTTTGGTTTCAGTTCTTTCAACCTGTTCTTCTTCTTTGGGTTTCGTAAAAAATGTTGGAGGACAGCTTTGTCCGGTTTTCCAACCTGATGTCAGAGTTTATAATGGATAAGAACGAAAGTTGTATTAAAAAGATGTATTTAAAGGAGGAAACAAAATACATGGCAAGAAAACCTGTTGTACTGGTTGTCATGGATGGCGTCGGACTGTCTGACAACGTTCTTGGCAACGCAGTGAAAATGGCCTACAAGCCACATCTGGATATGCTCTGGGAAAACTGCCCCCATACGGAGTTAAGAGCTCATGGTCTGGCAGTAGGCCTGCCAACAGATGGCGATATGGGAAACTCAGAAGTTGGCCATAACGCAATCGGAAGTGGTCAGATCTATTCACAGGGTGCAAAACTCGTAAACGAAAACATTGAATCCGGTGAAATGTTCCAGTCCGCTGCCTGGAAAGAACTCGTTGACAACGCGAAAGCCAACAACTCGACTCTTCATTTCTTAGGCCTGCTCTCTGATGGAAATGTACATTCGCACATCAATCATTTAAAGGCCCTGATTCAGGAAGCCAAAGCAGAAGGTGTTAAGAAAGTCCGCGTTCACGCTCTGTTAGATGGACGTGATGTGCCTGAAACTTCCGCTTTAAAATATGTAGACGAAATCGAAAACTTCATGAACGATCTCAACGATGAAAACTTCGACGCCCAGATCGCATCTGGCGGTGGACGTATGCAGATCACGATGGACCGTTATGAAGCCAACTGGCCAATGGTTGAAGAAGGCTGGAAGATCCATGTCCGTGGTCTTGGACGTCAGTTCAAATCCGCTACGGAAGCCATCGAAACTTATCGTAAAGAATCCGGTGTTGTTGACCAGGATCTGCCAGGATTTGTCATTGTTGACGAAGAAGGCAAACCAAAAGGAACAATCGATGACAATGATTCCGTCATCCTGTTCAACTTCCGCGGCGACCGTGCTCAGGAAATCTCCTTAGCCTTTGATGGGGACGAAAGCTTCGACAAATTTGACCGTGTTAAAGTTCCACACGTTAAATTCGCTGGCATGCTTCAGTACGATGCAGATGCGCAGATTCCAAAGCGTTACCTCACTGAACCACCAAAAATCCATTACACACTGACTGAACAGCTTGTTGCAAACGGCATCAGTGAATATGCAATTTCCGAAACTCAGAAATATGGCCATGTCACTTACTTCTGGAACGGAAACCGTGCAGCTAAATTCGATGAAAACCTCGAAGAATACGTAGAAATCGAATCCGATGTAATTCCATTCGAACAGCGTCCATGGATGAAGTCTGCTCAGATCACGGATAAACTTTGCGATGCAATCCGCTCCGGTAAATACGACTTCTTACGCACCAACTATCCAAACGGTGACATGGTTGGCCACACTGGCAACCTTGAAGCCACTGTAATCGGTGTTGAATCGGTTGACCTGGCTTTAGGCCGCGTGATTCAGGCTGTCAAAGACGTTGATGGTGTTCTGCTTGTTACAGCTGACCATGGTAATGCGGATGAAATGTACGAAAAACGCAAAAAACCAGATGCTCCTCTGAAAGCAAAAACATCTCACACACTCAACCGTGTTCCATTCATTGTTTACAACTACCCATGCACACTCAAACACGATGACGATATGGGTCTGTCCAATATCGCTGCAACTGTCTGCGAAATCCTGGGTGTTGAACCAAACGAACACTGGAGAGCTTCCATCATCGAATCTAAAGACTAATCACGAACTGGTCTTGATCGCTGGATGATCTGATCCTTTTCGATCAGAAGCAAAATCAAAATTATGGAACGAATCATGCTGGCAAGTTGGACTACAAGTCCGCTTGCCAGCATTTTTTTGAATTGCGAAGAGGTGGAACCTAGCAGAAAGGCAGAGCTTCGCCCGTTTTTATGAATCATGCAGGGGAGCTGAGAAAACGAGTCCCTCTAATTATTGCGGATGTACACTTGCCGCCAAATGTTTTGGCTGGCGAAGAAGCTGAAAGTGAATTGTTTCATTGAAGGTTCAGGATGCCTTTTTGCGCCCTGTAAAGTACAGACGGCTATTTTCAATTTTCAGGAACAATTTTCTCCCTGACAAAAAAGCCTCTTGCCGGTTAAGACAAGAGGTAAAAAGTAAACTTTTTCACGGGCTATTTGTGATTTGCGTGACCGGTAGCGAAATGGCTATTTTCAGATCTGTTTCTCTTTAACTACTGCTTCCACTGCTGGTAGGACCCAAAACAAACTTATCGCTTTGGAATAGAAGCTAATTTGACTTTCGCATGCGATCTAATAAGATGATCGAAGTCTTTGATTTCTTTTATTGTTTTCGTCCTTAACCAAACTCAATAAACCTGTCATTATCATCTTTTTCAGGAGATAAGAGTTAACATAATTATATGTCTTCCCTATATGATTTGCGATTTCCTTCCTTGTTCGAGGTGTTCTGCAGTATTCTAAAATCTGCCTTTCGGTTTCTGTAAGTGCCTGCTCAACGGACTTGTTCGGAGCACTCCTCAAAATCACTTTGAATGTTGTTCCCGTATCAATGAACTCTGGATCAGGAAGTCCAGCTCTTTTTAACAAATTCCGCATAGTTGGAATTCCAGAATAGCGATTCTCAGAAATCTTTAAAGTTTCAAGAATAGAAGTCAGAACACTGTTTCTTGTTTCCAGACTTTCATATCCGAGAGACTCAATCCTTGCCCTGCCGTATAATCCACCAGGACTGGTTATTTCTAGTCTATCTGTGAAAATTTCAACTCTAACGGGTGAATTCTCAGAAAATACACTGTAATCTCTATGGATTAAAGCATTGAGTACAGCTTCACGAACTGCTTCAGGAGGGTATTGTTCTACATCGTTGCGTACTCCAGATGAATCGATCACTGTTCTATTGGCAGTATTCTTCAAAATAAAATCCATTGTCTCAGAAAGAATAGAAGGTATTGAGCCATTTATTCGCTTATTATCCAGGAAGCGGGTACCATCACTTAAGTTATCGCCTCTTTGCGTTCCAGGAATTACAACGGCTGTAACGCATAGGTTGTTAAAAATAGCCTGAGGAAACTGTGAAAATACCAAAAATGCCGCTAAAGTCGGTTTTTCCTTCTGAGTAATTCGGAATAGCTCCAACATTTTATCCTGTGAAACATGTTCAAACAAATTTCTCTTCCCAATGGTAACCTGCTCTAAATAGTGATTAAGTAAATTTTTATCTAGAAGTGCCCAATCACTTTCGATAATTCTTTGATCGTCATGGATCCCTTTTTTATAGGCTTGATATTTGTATATCTCATAATCTGACATTCTTTTATCCATGTCACCTACTCGAATCCATGATCCTTTTGTTAGTCCGGCTTTTTTCCAATATACTGGTCTGTCTGAATAATCAGCAGAAGGAACCTCAGCAGTTACAATCTTCTTGCCATCTATACTTATACAGGAAAGTACAGGACGGACAACCGGCACCATTTCCTCGCATTGTTCTCCGACTCTCTTCTGTACCAGTTCCGCATCCAATACGCCACACGGCTTATAATTTTCTTCGTTTATACCAAATACGATAACCCCACCCATGTCCTGATTCGAGAACGCGGATATGGTGTCATATATTTTTTCAGTAACTCCTTTTGATGAACTTTTTAGTTCGATTACATTTGTCTCACATTGTATTTCTCCGATTTTATGGACTAACTCAATGATTTCTTCATCTTTCATACAGTCTTCTCACATTCTATATCTGCTCATCTTGGTTCTATTATACTCGATTATATCGATGATGTACTCTATTTTTTGCGCTATATACTCGATTATATCGATGATATACTCTATTTTTTGCGCTATATACTCGATTATATCGATGATATACTCTATTTTTTGCGCTATGTACTCGATTATATCGATGATGTACTCTATTTTTTGCGCTATGTACTCAATTACATCGATGCTATACTCGATTTTTCGCTCTTTATACGCTATATTCCACAAATTCGAGTTTATTAGTCCCGAATTCGTGGAATTTAATGTTCAGAAGAGCAATAATCTGAAGAAATCCGGCCTTTGTCTGACTGCAATTGAAGCCATATGAAAAGGTCACCTTCAGAAAAACTTGATGTTTTCCTGAAGGTGACCTTTTTTTTGTTGCTTGAACTGTTTTCGTATTTCGCTGCCTGCTGCTTTTTTTACAGACCGAGGCGTTGGAGTGAATCTGGATCGATCATCGATGACACATTATTGATCATCATCGTAGTCATCATGATGGCCAAAGACCCGAAAGAAGAAGGATGGCTTTTCATTCTCATCATCTTCTTCATACCCATCGTCCTCTTCGTATCCATCACCATACTCGCCAGCAACGTACCGGTTATCGTTGTACGGATCTTCTTGATCGTGATCCTGATTTTTGTTCGTGAAGATCGAAAGAATTCGATGGCCGGAGCGGGGTGCATCGTCATTCAAATCGGTATCCTCGTCGTGATATTCTTCGTCCTGGTCAGGATCCTGTTCGTCGACGAGTTCGAATTCGTAATCGGAGAGATCCTCGTCATCGAGATCCTCATCGGAAACAGAATGGCTGTCCTTGATTTCAGGAAGCTTGAAGGCAGGGAAGATGCCGACAATCAAAAGTCCATAACGCAAAACTTCCAGCATCAAAAACAGAGTAAAGACTTTCATGGAGTAGTTGACCGTATCAGAATCGTAGAAGCCTTTTAACATCATGCCGCCAAAGATGGCGACGCCAATCTGAGCGACGACACAGAACCATAAGATCTTTTTACATCCTGGCTGTTTGAGATACAGAAAGAAAATCGGCAGGGTCCAGATGGCACCGGTCAGAATACACAGGGTAAACATGAGATTGAGTGCAAAGACAGAGGTATTGTCGATGGAGACAAAGTTATTCTGGAACAGGTGAACGATCAATGGAAACAGGATCAGTTCGCCATAGACCACAATGGCCATCCGGATTGCCATGCGGGGATATTTGCTGGAAAGCTGACGCCGGTTTTCTTTCTCTTTCTGGCGTCTGGCTGCGGCTTCTTCATGGGAGTTGCCTTCAATATCCACCGGGTTTTTCACGGCTACCCGAACTGGCTGGGGCTTGGCCGGCGTATTGTTTTGAGACTGGCGGCTGTTCGATCCACTTTGGGCTGGAGCAGATTTCACTCTTGAGGTGATATCCGGCTGAGAGCCAAAATTGGAATACGGATCATTTGGCTGCGCATAGTTTCCATTGGCCGAAGACATGCCGGGCTGGAAATCTGGTGTCGGCCAGGAAGCAGGCTGTCCGGTTGGAATGATCTGACCTGTATATGGATCATAGTATTGACCCGTCGATGGATCAAAGTTGAGCGGGCGGCCTTCTAATGGGACCTGGTTTTCGTTAGAAGGGTAGGCGCCATTTTGAGCCGGGTAGTTTGGATTTCCGTATCCATTTTGCATCTGGGCTGAGTATTGGCTATACCCGGTCTGCTGACTGCCATAGCCAGAAGTCTGGCTGTTGGCTGGATAGGGACTGGAATAGCCATTGCCATAGCCTTGCTGGGGCTGGTTTTGCGGATAGCTGCTTTGAGGAACATTTCTATATCCGTCTGGCGATCCATTTTGAGTTCGATAACCAGCCTGCTGCGAATAACTGCTGTTTGGCTGGGCATAGCTTCCTTGCTGGGAATAGCTGTTCTGGCGGGAAGCATAAGCTTCCTCCTGGTTTGCTTTCTCTTTTTGGGCGCGGGCTTTGGCCGCTTTCTTTCTGGCCTGCTGCTCACGGGCTGCCTGGCGCTCCTGTTCCTGGCGTTCGCTTTCAGACAGCGTGATGACGTGGTCAAAGAAAATCCGTGACCACCAGGAATTGCGCAGCCACTTATAGAGCCAGAGCAGATAGAAGTTCTTGACCATTTCCAATGTGATCCAGACCAGATAGACCGCAATGAAGGAGGTATGGATGGTCAGATCATAGATCAGCCATCCACAGAAGGCGATTTCTAAAAAGCATCCAAGCAAAACCAGATGTCTGGTCCATGATTTGCCGGAGGAAATCGCAAAGAAGATCACCATCCAGACAACCATCTGGACTAAGGTGACAAGTAAGTAGAGGACGGTAAAAAAATCAGGCCGGGTGAAAATAGGCTGGCTGAGCAGGAAGTACATCCCTGCCGGCCAAAGACAGATCACCAGATAGGAAAGAATCAGAACCGCCTGGATCCGACGCTTTGCTTTTTTAAGGAGCCTGAGATCATCTTGATATTGAGTCATAACTCAAGTTTATCGGATGAATGAGCTAAATCAAATTCCATTCCTGAAATTGTCCATTCGCAAAGCGCTTAACACAAGACTGATCAAAGTACAGGCCAATTTTTATAAGCGTGGTACGATAGCGGCATATGGAAAGAGTACTTGGATTGACAGTTCATGAGACCTGGTCAAACCTGCTCTGCTATCCATCCTGCAGGCCAGATCGACCGCAACGGTCACTTTGATCGTGAATCAGAATCAAAAAGACAGGTTCTGAGTCTGGACGGATCATTTTTATATCAAAATAAGATGAATTCCAGTTTTCTTCTTCAGCAGGCCATCAACAGGCCACCAAAAAGACAGACTGGAAAAATCCTGCGGGATGCTATGAAGGGGAACAATCAATATGGAACTTTACTCTGTACTTTATCGAACTGTTGAAGCCCAGAACCTGGCTATGGTCATGGGCAGCGGTGACTTGCCCGTTCTGGCTACACCGCAGATGATCGCCTGGATGGAAGAAGCATCCTGCAAGATTGCCGAAACCAAAGAAGGCTATACCACGGTCGGCATTTCCATGAATGTGACACATGATGCTCCATCACCGTTACATGCCCGCATCCGTATTGTCAGCCATCTGATTGAAACCAACGGCAAGATCTTTACTTTTGAAGTCAGTGCTTATTGCAACGACACGTGCATCGGCAAAGGTGTTCATCAACGGGCTGCCGTCAATCGGGAACGTTTTATGGCCAAGGTGAATGCCCAAGCTTGAACGCATAGGGAAAAAACAGATCGTCTCATCGATATTGAACTGAGGTCAATGATATTAAACAGTGAATATCTGATCCTCCCTTCTTCAACTGCTTTGCAATTTGGAGGGGATCCTTGCCTATCGAATGAAATCAACGGGGGAAAGAGCGCCCCCTGTTTTTATTTATATGGTTCGCCCGGGAATACTATCGTGTGACTTTGTCAACTTACTGGATCTTTTCATCCGCCCGAAAATCCTGTAAACTACATACTTCAAGTCCCATGACTCTGATCCATTTATAAAGGATCAAATTTCGGGACTGAAGACAGGTCAGCCTGAAAAACTGAGTTTGAATGATTGCGGTTACGATCCAAACCGCGTGCCAAATTGCAGGCAATAAGACAGCCAGCTTGAACAGAGGAGAGATTTTCTGTTATTAATAGAGGGATCAGCTGCTGCATAAGCAGATCAAAAGAAGTTCTTTCGGATTTGACTGGCTTTCTTATCATTGGTTTTTGCCAGTCATGCGGAAATTAAGTCGTAAATGACATTTTGATCTGCTTTTCAACTCAAACAAACGACAACCGTTTTCAACATTTATACGGTATTCGTACGGTGCGATTTTTGCTCTGAGTGACAAGATGAACTCAGGCAGTGTGCTGATCCTGAATGCGATCAACCGAAACGTTCGCGATTCTTTTTTGCCAGGCCTTTTCACTTTGCTTTCTGGCAAAAAAATGAACACGGATCCTGATTTCAAGCGTGTATCCGCTTATCCTGTCCAATTCTTTATGCGGATCAGTCACTCTTCAAAGCTGCGCTTTGATTTTGAACGAAGACTGAATGGTTTCAAACGCAAAACAATTTTATGGATCCAGATCAAGAGTTCAAAGTAAGCTCAATTTTTGAAAACGGGCGGCAAAGCTCTTTTTAATCCGAAGAGTATGCCGCCAGTCTGCCAGTCTTTTATTGTGCCCAGATCAGAAACGACAAGCTGCCTTCGAAATTCTCTTTGAAGAAATCTTTTCGTGTGCCTTTGAGAAGGGAAGAAAAGAGAAAAAGAAAAAAGGAGGAGAAACGAAATCTGGCACTTTTTCGATATGAAATGAATAAACCGGCTTATCAACCCAGACGGTTTTTGATCAACAGGTTCAGGAAACAGGAAACGAACGAAATCCGGTTGAATCGATTGCAGGCAAATCCTGCTTAGATTCCGGAGTACTATGAAAAACAGAAATGAATTTCTTCTGATTGTGGATGGCTCTTCCTTATTGGCAACCAGCTACTATGCCTCACTGCCAAGAGCTCTTCGCAAAGAAAAGGATGAAGAAAAAAAGGAGCAGATGTACCCCCGCCTGCTCAAACAGGATAAACATGGCCATTACTGCAATGCCCTGGAACTCTTCTTCCATACCTTATTTACCATTGTCACTTTCCAGCGCCCCAGCCATCTGGTGATCTGCTGGGACGCCGGCCGCAATACGTTTCGTAAAGAACTCTGGCCGGCGTATAAATCGAACCGTCAGGCCACCCCGGCCCCGCTGCGCCAGCAGTTTGAAACGGCTTATGCGCTTTGCGGACAGCTGGGCATCAGCCAGGTGCGTGATACCCGCTATGAAGCGGATGATTTTGCGGGAACGATTGCGACCCGGATGTGTGAATATATTCCGGTGCGCATTCTCACTCGGGATAAAGACTATTTCCAGCTGATCAATGACGAAATCCACATCTGGTATGGCATGGCCGACTTAAAGAAAGTCAAAGCCTGGCGCAAAACCCATAACATGCCCTCGTCCTTGCCAAGCCGGGTGGTGCTGGTGAATGAAGATGTCCTGTATAAGGAATTTGGCTATCATCCCAAAGCGGTTCCCATGATCAAATGCCTGTTTGGCGATCCTTCTGACAATATTCCTGGAGTTTCAGGGATGGGGGAAAATCGCTCGATCAAACTGGCTGAACACTACCATTCTGTGGCCGAACTGTACGATCCGATTGATGCCGTACGCACCAAAGCGGACCGCCAGAAACTGGCGCGCTTATGGCGGACATGGGGCATTACGATCTCCCCTTATTCCGTATTGACCCGCAAGGGAAACGATACAAGACTCAACGCCCGGCAGATGGCTGAAATCTGTTATGAACTGGGCAAGATCCGGACCGATCTGGATCTGGAGGATTGCTTTGAGGGCGAATTCGGGCCTGATTTATTCCGCTGCCAGTTCGATCCCCAGACGATTTTTGATGTCCTTGAACCTTTTGAAATCGAACTGAAAATCGGCCGCAAGAAAAACAGTGTCCCTGGCCGATCTCTCAGCAAACAGAGTGCCGTTTGCCAGGGGACGAAAAAACGGACTTCAGCCCAAAAGGGAGCGCCAAGCGAAAGAAAGAAGTCTGGCTCTTCGAAAGCTTCCACAAAATCTTTCCTGGAAGTTCCAGCAGCCAAGTCCAAAAGCAAAACCGCCAGAAAAATGGCAATGGCTGCTCCAATCGGACCAGCTGCTTCCAATGGAAAAGTGCCAAAAAACGGCCAGCCAGACAGCGCAGCCTCAAAATCTCGAAAAAAATCTGCCCAGGCTGCTGCTTCTAAAAAACAGATCTTTCTTGAAACTCAAAGGATCCAGGAAGATCTGCTGGCAAAAGAAATTCAGGGGGACGGTCGCCTGAATGCATCCACTGACGCACCGACAACGTCCAGAACACAAACCACACCGCCAAAAAGCCGAAAGCCAAAAGGCAGAAAAAACGCAAATCCAGCGAAGAGTCGAAAAATGGCAGCCGCAGCTTCTGGACTCTCTGTAACCCAAGAAAATGACTTCTCCTTACAGGCTTTCGAGCAGTTCGAAGCCAGTCAGCCTTTTGAAGTTGTTGTCGCCGGCTTTGATGATGGTCAGGAAGAGGATTACGATTTTGAAGTTTCCAGCCGTTCTTCTTTTGCCAGCCGCTCCAGCTCAAAGCCAAAAGCGGCACCCGGCAGGAAACCATCGCGCCCGACCTCTTTAAATGGGCAAAACCATGGCCCAGGTGAAAAACAAGGCGCCAAAAAACGCCAGGCCCACCCCAGACGCAACCAGCGCCGCTATAAGCCAAAAAAGCAGCCTGGCCACCAGACGCCCCCACAGGTTTAATTCCTCTGGTCCAGGACAGCTGCCAAAAAAGGACCCAAAAAAAGGACCTGAAACAGAACCAGACAAAAGAACCCCAGAATTCATGGATAATCATGAAGCCTGGGGTTTTTAATGAGATTCAAATGGGATTCCAATGGGATTCCAATGAGGTTCAGACTACAGGCCGACTTGAAGAGAACTTTCGCTTTTGTAGTCATCCAGCGGCTTTTTGGACGTAAGATGAGAGTGCGGCCGCTGGCGGAAGGTGCGAAGCTGGAACAGCAGCAGGTAAGTAAGACATGTTCCATTGATCGCGCCGATTTCATCGAGAATCACATCGCGAAACTGGCAGGCCCTGTCGGTGACAAAGCTTTGGTGAATTTCATCAATTCCCGCAAAGAGCAAAGAAAAAAGAACCGCCCCCAGGACAGCTTTCCCGGCCACAAAGCCTAAGGAATCAAAAAACAGATACCACAGAATCCCCATCACCAGATAGACTGAAAAATGAGCGGCTTTGCGGATCAGAAACCGGATCTCGGGCAGGGATTCAAGATGAAGCAGACGGATCAGCCGATCCGACAGAGCCTGGGAATCAGAGCCAGTCTGGCTGGAAAAAAGCCAGATGGCGCAAACAAGAATAAACAATAGAAGCAAGTAGAGAAAGGCCAGCGGCAGGTTGGCTTTTCTGTTGGTAGAAGCGCTGTAGGTTGGTGTTTTCATAACTAAATTTTACCGAATTTTCAACATGGAAGGAATGTCATTTTGTGCATTTCTGACTTTCAAAACAGGTCTGTCTCTGTCACTTTAGAATTACAGAAAGACTGATGCATACAATGGCAACAAAAGGCCTTTCATATGGCGTGAAATCGATTCGACCAGGCCGTCAATAGCGGCCTGGTCGAATCCGGACGGCAAACGTGGTACAGTAATCGCCATATCCGGCACAAGAGGCAGGCATGTTTGGATGCAATCTATTCTTCCACCTTTTACAATGATAAAAACAGACACTCCCACACGCCTGCCTGATTTTTTGTCAAATCTTTACCGGATAGGCAAAAAAACTGGATTGGACTGGTCTTCAAAAATCGGCCTGGATCAAAGGGCAGAGTGGATGGAAGCGTGTCCAAGGAGTATACAAGGAGTATAAAGGTTCGGATCCAAACAGGCTTCTCGTTTTTTTGGAACCTGGTTGAATCCATCCAGAAAAAGGAAAAAGTGAAAACGTATGGTAATTCGACGAATACAGAAGTGGTTTTTCAAGCTCACCCCCGCAAGACTGCTCGTACTCGGGTTTTTAAGCGTCATCCTGAGTGGCGCCTTCCTGTTGTGGCTGCCAATTTCACGCTATGCGGGCGTGCCGCTCAGTTTTCTTGATGCGTTGTTTGAAGCGTGCAGTGCAGTTTGTGTAACCGGTCTGACGGTCGTTGTTCCTGGACAGACGTTTAACCTGTTTGGCCGGATTGTCCTGGCCATTCTGATTCAGATTGGCGGTATGGGGATTGTCCTGGCGGGAATGACGTTTATGCTGGTATCAGGGGGCAAGATCAGTTTTAAAACCCGGGCTCTCTTTGTCCAGGCGCAAAATCTTTCCGGCTATACGGGCCTCATTCATATTGCCAAGTGCATTCTGTATCTGACCTTTGGCATTGAAGCCTTGGGCGCTTTGCTGATGTGGCCGGTGCTGATGATGCATTTCAGTCCTTTGCAGGCGCTTGGCCATGCCGTCTTTTTATCGATCTCGGCGTTTAACAACGCTGGTTTTGATTTGTTTGCAGGCGGTGATTCATTAATTCCGTATGCGAACAATCTGCCGCTGATTCTGGTGATCAGTGCGCTGGTCATTATCGGCGGCTTTGGCTTTATCGCCATGGTCGATCTGGTCCGCAACCATTTTCGCTGGTCCAGGCTGATGCTGACAACCAAGATTGCCGCCTTCATGACAATCCTTTTGCTGGCGGGCGGTACGATTCTGTTTAAGATCCTGACGCCCCAGACGTGGCTGGAAGCGTGGTTTCAGTCGGTCATCACCCGGACGGCCGGTTTTGCAAGCTACCCCCTCTCCAACTTTTCAACCGGCGCTTTGCTTGTCTTTATCGTGCTGATGTTTATCGGTGCTTCGCCAAACTCGACGGGCGGCGGAATTAAGACCACGACCGCTTTTGCGATCTCCTTAAAAGCCTTTTCCTCGAGCGCCGGTCATGACGAAGATTCTGTGTTCTACCGCCGGATTCCGGACATCTGCTTTACCAAAGCTTCGACGGTGCTCTACTTTGGCCTTTCGGCGGTGCTTTTGGGCACCATTCTGATCTGCGCCTTTGATCCGCAGTTCACGCTGGCGGAAGTGCTGGTGGAAGTGACCAGTGCCCTGGCAACGGTTGGCTCTTCGATCGGGATTACGGCCCAGTTATCCGAGGCCAGTGAGCTGGTCATCATCGCCCTGATGTTTATGGGGCGTCTGGGAACGGTAACGATTGCCAACCTTCTGATTACCGGCAAGGAGCCAAAAGCGCACTATTCCGAAGAAAGCATCCTGATTGGATAAATAACGCTGGCTAAAAAAGCCGCATAAGGAAATAAAACAAAAGAAATAAAAGAAAATTCCAGAAGGCTGGGATCAGTCTGGATCGAAGATCCAGTCCGGCTTGCTGCCTTCTGTTTCAGGATAACGATGAGTCTTAAGCGAAAATGAAACGTGATAAAAAGACTCGCAAATTGAAAGGGAAATCTTCATGCGAAAGAATTTTGACATGTTTAAAAAGAGCCGCTCGGCGTATTGTGTCATCGGCCTGGGCCGGTTTGGTTCCGCCGTTGCCGAAACCCTTGCCGAAAATGGCCAGGATCTGATCCTGATTGATAAAAACCCGGACCGCGTTCGGGAAATGCGCTATCTGACCGACTATGCCTATGTCATCAACCATCTTGACCAGGCTGCTCTTGAAGAAATCGGGGTCGGGGATTGTCAGGTCGCAATTGTCGCGATCGGCGAAGAGATCGCCGCCAACATTCTGGCTACACTCTATTGCCTGAATCTGAAGGTGCCGGTCGTGATTGCCAAAGCCAACAGCAAAGATATGGGCAACATTCTCAAAAAAATCGGGGCGGAAGTCGTCTATCCGGAACATGAAATGGGTGTCCGGCTGGCCAATCAGCTTTCCAACAAGAAAGTCATCGACTACTTCTCGATCTCGGGCAACATCGACATTGCCCAGCTTGAAGCCCCTTCTTACTTTACGGGCAAGCCGCTGAAGGCTTTAGAGCTTCGCCAGAAGTATGGTATTTCGATCATCGCCATCCAGACTCACAATGGAACGATTGAAGAAATCGATCCAAACTACGTCTTTGAGCGCGGGGATATTATCATCGTCATCGGATCCAATGAAAATATTCATAATTTTGAACGTTCCGTTGGAGATTAAAGCAAATCCGGCACATAATTATGCCGGATTTTTTTTGTACAATAAGGCGATACCTGCCTGAAAGGAATAGGTTTCTGGCTTGATTTTCAAAACGATCGGATCTCTTCTGTCTTCAAGTAAAAAAGAAGATCGATTCAAAGCAAGTCCGACCGTAAACCCCAGACCAGAAAATTCCAGACCAGAAACTCTCAGCAGCTTTTTCTGGTTCGAATCTGGCAGGTTCAGACTGGACTCCATACTGACCTGAAAAAGGCCTGCACCAGATCCAGTTCACCCACTAAAAATCAACCTTGACCATAAATCCCTTAAAATACACGATTAGAAAATACAAGCTTTTTTCCGGCCATCACAAACCATTTTGTCTGGAAAGGAAGCTTACTGAAAGGATGTGACTGTTATGGAAAAATCACTGGTCCTGATTACAGGCATGAGTGGAGCAGGAAAAACCTCCGCAATGAATGCGCTGGCTGATCTTGGCTACAACTGTATTGACAATTATCCAAAAGAACTCCTTCCGGCTTTAGAACAACTGATGGAAAGCGGCGATCCACAATACGACCGGCTGGCTTTAAGTGCAAGCAGCCAGGACTACGTGGATTTCATGAACTTTTTTGATACCCTCAAGCGGCCGCTGCAGGTCGTTTTTGTCGACGCAAGCGATGAAGAATTACTGCTTCGCTATCGGTTTACGCGCCGCCTGCACCCGCTGCTTGTTCACAATGAAGCGTCCACTCTCGAAGAGGCCATTGAGCTGGAGCGGGATTCTTTCCGTTCCCTGGAAGAAAACATGAAGGATACCCTTCATCTGGATACCACCCGCCTGACTCCGCAGGCGCTGGTCAATCTTCTCAAACCATATTTCAAAAGCCAGACTGAACCTGAATTTGCGATTACGTTCCAGTCGTTTGGCTTTAAGCATGGCCTGCCAATGGATGCCGATATCGTCATTGATGTCCGCTGCCTGCCAAACCCCTTCTATGAAGCGGGCCTGAAAAAACTGACGGGCAATGATGAGCGGGTGTACAAATACGTCATGGACAGAGAAGAGACACGCGAATACGTGAAACGCTTAAGCGCTTATCTTGATTTTGTGTTTGACAGCTATCGCTCGCAGAACAAAAACCACATGATCGTAGCCGTCGGCTGCACGGGCGGCCAGCATCGGTCGGTTTCCGTGTGCAACTGGCTGTATGACCACTACAAAGATGAATACAAAGCCTTCAAATCCCACCGCGACCTGGATTTAAGGAATGACGTCGCATGAAAAACGTTGTGGTAATCGGCGGCGGAACCGGACTTTCCGCCATGATGAATGGATTCAAGCATCTGGAAAATGTCAACCTGACTGCCATCATCACGGTCGCGGATGATGGCGGGTCAACGGGACGAATCCGCGATATGTATAACGTTCCGGCAATGGGCGATATCCGTCATGTGCTTTGTGCCATGGCCGAAGATGACGAGGATCCATTGTTTTCCCAGCTGATGAACTACCGCTTTTCCGGATCGGAAGATATCGGCGGCCATCAGCTTGGCAACCTGATTTTCCTTGCCATGATGGATCTGACTGGCTCTTACATGGGCGCGGTTGAGGCGATTTCCAAGGTTTTGAAAGTCAAGGGCAACATTTTGCCTTCCACTCTGGATAATGCGATTCTGTATGCTTTGATGAATGATGGAACCTTAGTGCGCGGGGAGAAGAACATCCCCAACGCCAACAACTCCATTGCCAAAGTCTTCTATGAAGACGATATCCGTGCCTATCCGAAAGCCATTGAAGCCATCCGGCAGGCCGATCTGATTATTTATGGCATTGGCTCTTTGTATACTTCAATTCTGCCCAATGTCATTGTAAAAGGCGTTCGCGAAGCGATTGCGGATACGACTTGTCCAAAAGTCTATTTCTGCAACGCCATGACCCAGCCGGGTGAAACCGATGGGTTCTCTTTGGAAGACCATGTGCGCGCCATTGAAACCCATACGTACAAAAACCCCATTGAAATTGCGATCATCAACCGCAATCCGATCGACGAAAAGACACTCGAACGCTATGCCCGACAAGGCAGTGTTCCGGTTGTCCAGAAAGAAGTCGATCACGCCTATAAAGTGTTCCATCGCGATCTGACGATCGTCGATGAAACCGGCCGCATCCGCCATGATTCCAAGGCGATTGCGGATTGTCTGGTGGAAATTCTGGCGATGATGGAAAAGGAAGAAGTTCATGTCGTTTTCAAGTGATGTGAAACAGGAGATCAGCAAGCTTGAGTTTTCAGGCGGGCAGGCTAAAGCGCTTTTATGCGCTTTATTTTTGTCCCGGGCTTCTTTGAACTGGAACCGGGGCGAAACCTGGCTGTCTTTCCAGACCCAGAACGCCTCCATTGCCAAGCTGGTCTTCCGCCTTTTGAAAAGTGAATACCATGTCGATGTGCAGATTGCCTCGATCAGACGGATGAATCTGAAAAAGAACAACATCTATCGTCTGACTGTGTACTCGCAAGCCAGCGAGATTCTCGAAAGCCTGGGCATTCTGCGCACGGGCGGACTGTATAACGTGCCGCCCTATTCGTTAATTCGTTCCGAACGCAACGCCAGAGCGTTCATTCAGGGACTGTTTTTAGCGGCGGGCTCCATCAACTCTCCCAAAACAACCAACTACCATATGGAACTGACCCTGCCTTCACAGGATTTAGCCGTGATGGCCGTGAAAATCCTTGACCGGTTTTATATTCCGGCCAAAATCACGCTGCGCAAGCAATCGTATGTCGTTTACACCAAAGTCGGGGACAAGATTGCCGATTTTCTGCGTCTGCTTGGCGCCAGCCAGTCTTTGTTTACATTTGAAGACCAGCGGATCCAGCGTGATTTCTACAACCAGCTCACCCGCCTGGACAACTGCGAGGTGGCCAATGAGATGAAAACCCAGAAAGCCGCCAGAGAGCAGCTCGAATGGATTGCGATCATTGAAAAATCGGGATGCAAAGTCCCGGAAAAAATCGTCCACGTCATGGAAGCCCGCAAGCAGAATCCTGAGGCCTCCAATGTGGAGCTGTGCGATGCCATCTATGCGATGTATGGGGAAAGTATTACCAAATCCGGCATGAAACACCGCATGGCCAAGATGAAAGAACTTGCGCTTTCGGGGGTGCAGGCATGAGCAGAGCCAGAAACGAGCAAAAGAATCTGGAGTCTGTTTTAGACTCTCAAAGTCCATCCAGCTCCAAAAACGCTTCTTCAATAGAAGATGCTTCTTTAATAGAAGATTCTGCTGTTGTGCTTGCCAAGCAGAAAGAGAAGGGAAAAGAGGAAGGAAAAGAGAAAGCTCTCTTTTCCACCCGCCGTCTTTCCCGCACCGCCAGAGGGCACAATTTAAAGACTTCCCAGAGCCAGTCGGATCTTTATTTCAATCTGGATAAGCGGAGCAGCACTGAGCAGAGGGCGCACAAAAAATCGGCCGTTGAACAGTCAACGGCTGGACAATCAGCTGTAAAACAGTCAACAGCTGGACAATCAGCCGCAAAACAGCTGGCCGCCAGAGAAGAGACGATGGAGCACGAACCCATCTTTTCACTCACCCTTGATCGATTGTCCGTGGAGGATCGGTTTGGGCGCGAAGAGCTCTATGAAGAAGACGAAGCCGAAAACGATTCGCTTAAAATCGGCGGTGCGTTTGAAACGGATGCGCCCTTTGAAATGGAAGCGTTATTCCAGAAAACCGGGCCGGATCAAAATCGGACCGTTGATCCTTTCAATGGCCGACGCTGGTATGCCGATCAGGATTTGGAAGAAAAGAAAACCCTTGAAGTCACCAGTTTTGGACAGGGCGATGCCCCTTCATTATGGCAGGGGATGGTCGAAATGTTCCGGGAGTCTTCACTTCACAAAAAATTCCAGACATCCAGAGTTCTTTGGCTTTCTGTGATGGTTATTGGGCTTTCAGTCTTTGCGGCCGCACTCAATGTCGGGCTTTCAGGCTGCACCAGATCGTTTCAGCTGACCAACCAGACATTTGTGATGGAACTGGGAACGGATGTGTATGCCAATCCGTCGCTTTACATTGAAAATGCCGATCAGGTAGATCTGAGCAATCTTTCGATTGAACCCAGATCGCCGGGCATTACGATTGCCGACAACCGGTTCATTACTGTTTCTTTGGACTATCTGGGGGTGGGTTCGTATGACTTTGTCTTAAAGGATGGGGAGGCCGAAACTCCATTTGTCATCAAAGTCAAAGACACCAAGCCTCCAACGCTCAAAAACTCTGTCGAGGCCATTGAAATCGGATGGGGACAGAAGGTGGACTGGAATGAGGTCTTTGGGGCGACGGACTTATCCGGGGTTTACTATGAACCTTCGTTAGATTTTGAGACCACTGTCGGTGAGCATACCGTAGAGGTCAAAATCCGGGACCGCTTTGGCAATGCGGTTGTCAAAACGGTTAAAGTGACGGTGATCCAATGAAAAAAGCAGATAAAATTCTGGTCAGCTTCTTGCTGGTGCTCTCCCTTGCTTTGCTGATCCCGCTGTTCTGGATGCAGGATACGGGCAGCTTTGCCATTGTGAAGGTACGCAACGAAGAAAAGCTGCGGCTGGATTTAAGCCAGGATGGCGAATATGAAGTCCAGGGAACACTGGGTCCGGTTCATATTGTGGTATCAAAAGGCAAAGTCGAAGTCACGCAGGAAAATTCGCCGTTACATTATTGTTCGAAGCAGGCACCGACGGATAATGGGGTCGTTCCGATTGTCTGCCTGCCCAACGAGACGGTGATTACGATCGAAAATGCCAGTGAAAACAGTGAGGATACAATGATTCAATGAAAAAGCAGAACTTTAAGATCATTACCACCCTGGCGATGTTAACGGCCGTCGGGATTGTCTTGCAGATTGTCGAATCCTTTTTTCCGCTGGTCATGGTGATTCCAGGCTACAAAATCGGTCTGGCCAACATTGCCGGATTGTTTGCGCTGTATGCCTATGGAAACAAGGGGATGGTGATCGTGACGGGGCTGCGGGTGTTTATCGCCGCCCTGGCCACGGGAACGTTATTTTCCGTTTCCTTTCTGTTGTCGGTGACCGGCTGCACGCTGTCGTGTCTGGCGATGATCCTTGCCAGGCGCTCTCATCTCTTTTCAATTTATGGGGTAAGTGTGTGTGGAGCCGTGTTTCATACCTTTGGTCAGACTCTGGCCATTTCTTTGATTTACCAGCAGTTTTTTATGGCCAGCCTTTTGCCGGTGCTGACAGCGCTGTCGGTGGTGTCAGGGCTGGGAATTGCCTGGATTACAGCCACCCTGTTAAAACGGCTGCGGCCGCGTGAGTGGAAAGCGTACTTGCATCAAGTCGGGCTGGAAAAATGAATCGGCCCGCTTTTTTAATGATTGAAGCTGAATATTCAAGCGGTGAAGGGATTTGACGAAAAAAGAAGAGCCGATTTTCCTGAATGGTTGTATCCTGAAATCAGGGGATAATTGAATAATTAGGTTTACAAAGATGCAAAAGGGTTTGTCAGAGCTGAATGTCTAGTCCTTGTTTGGAAGACGTAAGGATAAAGTCTGGCTTGATCGGCATCAATCCCCTGTGAATTTGTTATACTGAAGTATCTGTGCCACCACCAGGAAAAAGAAAAGGAGGAAAAGCATGGAAAAAGATGTCGAGTACATTGCGCTCGTCCAGATTGAGCGCTCCATGAAAAACGAGATTTCTGCGTTTTCCATGTCCAACTCCCGATTCCTTGAATATTTAAAGACACTGAAAGGCTCACCACTTTCCCCCAACGCTGTTCTCAAGGCGATGGCCATGCTGGAAAAGATGGATGGCAGTCAGCGCAATCCAGGATCAGCCAGAGCGCTCCGATACTGGCAGAACGCGATTCTTGAAGCCTGGGGCAGACCGTTAAAGGGAATGCTTTATGAGTCCATTGAGTTCAATCAGCCGATCTATCCACAGTTTGAACCGGATGAAAAACTGCTCGCTAAATTTCGACGCTATCCTTCTAAACTTGCCTGGATGGCGGTGATTGGCGCAGCGGTGTTTTTAGGGGTGCTGACAAGCCTGCTGGTACTGGTGTTTCACTGGAATTTCTGGGGGTGCTTCTGGAGCGGCCTGCTGATTTATGGGCTGCTTGCGGCTTACTATTTTCTCTGGTTTGAAAGACGCCTGGAGATCAGGCGCCTGAAGATGATGACAAAACGGATGAGTGAGCCAAGCCGTCAGTTTATCCGCTCTTTACCGGTTCGAAACCTGCCGCTCTTTCCGGATCTCTATGATCTCAAGGAAATGTATGCCGCCTGGAAAGAGGGAAAAGACCGGGCCAGACTGGCGCGCCAGAAAGCCCGTCAGATTCAACAAGAACGCCGCTTTGGCCTTGACCAGGCCAGAACCCTGGAAAAGCAGCAAAGACAACAACAAACCAGGCGCACAACCGCCGCCAATGGCAAGGCTTCCAAACCTTCCAGAACTCTGCTTGGCCGCAAGCCGTGCCGCCAGGTCAGTCCGGTTGGCGCATCCCGCGCTGTGCGTTATGCCAATGCTTCTGCTTCTCAGCCGGCTTTGAGCGCTTCTGGTCCTGTTACCCTGAACAATCTGGATCAGACCGGATCGCTTTCGATGGAGGAAAGAGAACAGATTTTAGAGCGGGTAGAAGCCAATGCATTGCGAAATGAGCAGCGAAGACAGAAATCACGCTTTGATATTTCGGTCGATGATCTGCCGGTTATCGATGTGGATCTGTCCCTGTTTGACCTGTCGCGCCAAGAGCCTTCCAACTCGCAGATGTAAATAGAAATGATGCAAAAATCATGCAGATGTTTAAGGACTGCATTCAAAATCAGAACATCAGATCAGGAGTGATCCTGGTCTTTTTTTCTGTTTGGTTTTCAGTTTTTGAAGGGCAGTTTCTGTTTTCTTTTGCATCGTTTGGCAATCTGGAGAGCGGATCAGCGAGTTTGTAAATATTGCTCGAAACGATCCATGGAAAGAGTACTGAAGCCAACTTCATGCCCAAATGGGGAAGTGGAGCAAATCTCGTGCATTCAGTCTGGATGAAAAGCCTTTCATGATGCAAAAAAGTCCAGAGTTCCTGGCCAGAATGCGCAACTTTTTAACAGGAGTTTTGTTAATGTTGATCGCAAATTCACAAATTGAATTTTAGATGGTATTATGGGTGCGGTGATGAAGATGAAAAATGCAAACTCTGTTCCAAAGGCAACGCTGCAGAGATATCCAGTTTATCTCAAGGCATTACGCAAACTGCAGAAAAACGGGGTCTCGAAGATTATGTCCCGGGAACTGAGCAATTTCGTAGATATCGAACCAACGACCATTCGCCGGGATTTTTCTTTCCTTGGCAGCCTTGGCAAGCAGGGCTATGGATATGATGTAGACAAGCTGATCGACATCTTCAATTCTGAGCTTGGAGTCGATTTCGACGAAAAAATTATTCTGGTCGGCGCTGGTAACCTTGGGCGGGCCTTATTAAACTACAATAAATGGGATTATGTGGTCGGTGAGATCACCTGTGCCTTTGACACAGACCCTGCTAAAGTCGGCAACATGTTTGGAATTAATGTCTATCTGCTCGATGAACTTGAGCAGCGGATTCCCAAAGGATGCCGCATTGCGATTCTGACCATCTCGGAAGATGTGCAGAATACAGTAGACCGTTTGATCGAAAACGGAATTACCGGGATTGTCGATTTTACCCACCAGCATTTTCAGGTTCCGCATGGAGTTGCTGTCAAAGCTGTCGATGTGGTATCTTCTATCCAGGAACTCGTATTTACAACAAACTCGATGGATTCAACGGCATCGAAGCAGTGAAATTCCTGCAACTCTGGCCTAGAGAGACGGGGCAATGGTGAAACCCGGAGCAGAACCAGGAATTTGAACACCTGCCCAGCCGGACTGGAGAAGTTCTTTAGAATGGTAGACAGTCCCGTTGGCCGCGTTAAGGCCTAATCAAGTGCCCGAAAAGGGAACGCAGGATGGTACCGCGGTAACAATCGCTCCTCACGACTTTTAAGTCATTGAGGAGCGTTTTTTGTTTCCTGCTTTTTTCACGGCGGTTTGCTGATGATGGGCATCCATGAAACCATACGCACGAAGTTCAGCCAGAAACTTTTACATACAGAAAGGAATTTGAATATGTTAGTCAAAAAACTGAAATCAAATCTTCAGGATTACGATGGAAAAGAAGTCACCCTTCAGGGATGGGTCAGAACCAACCGTAAATCCAAAAACGTCAGCTTCATCGAACTCAACGATGGCTCGACATTCTCCAACTTACAGATCGTCTACACCCCTGAAATGGAAGGCTATGATGAAGCAACAAAGATCACAACTGGATCCGCTATTGAAGTGAGCGGGGTTGTCAAAGTGACACCAGAGGGCAAACAGCCATTAGAAATCAACGCGACAAAAATCACGGTTTTAGGCATGGCTGATCATGATTACCCACTCCAGAAAAAACGCCACAGCTTTGAATACCTGCGTGAAATCCCCCACGTCCGTCCACGTGCCAATACATACTATGCGATCTTCCGTGTCCGTTCCGTATTGTCCATGGCGATCCATACCTTCTTTCAGGATCGCGGATTTGTGTATGTCCACACCCCAGAAATCACCGGAAACGATGCCGAGGGGGCAGGCCAGTGCTTTACTGTCACTACCATCAAAAACCAGGACTATGAAAAAGATTTCTTTGGCAAACACGCTCAGTTAACCGTATCCGGTCAGCTGCACGTTGAACCATTTGCCCTGACTTATCGCAACGTCTATACATTCGGTCCAACTTTCCGGGCTGAAAACTCCAACACAACCCGCCATGCTTCCGAATTCTGGATGATCGAACCAGAAATGGCCTTCGCGGATCTGTCCGATAACATGGATGTGATCGAAGATATGGTTAAATACTGCATCAACTACGTTCTTGAACACGCACCCGAAGAAATGGCCTTCTTCGAACGGGTCATCGACAAAGACTGCATCAACCGTGTCAAAGCGGTGGCCAGCTCGACCTTCAAACGCATGCCTTATAGTGAAGCCATTGAAGAACTCCAGAAAGCCAAAGGCCGTTTTGAAAACAACGATATCTTCTGGGGGATGGATCTCCAGTCTGAACACGAGCGCTACATCTGTGAAGAAGTAGTCGGCGGCCCGGTTTTTTTGACAGACTATCCAAAAGAAATCAAAGCCTTCTATATGCGGGAAAACGAAGACGGCAAGACAGTAGCGGCCTGCGACCTGCTCGTTCCTTATGTCGGCGAACTGGTTGGCGGAAGCCAGCGTGAAGAGCGCTACGACGTTCTGAAAGCCAAAATGGATGCCTTAGGCATGGATGAAGAAATCCTGCAGTGGTACATGGATCTGCGCCGCTTCGGTGGCTGCGTTCACTCCGGATTCGGATTGGGATTTGACCGTATGTTAATGTACCTATCCGGTATTCAGAACATCCGTGACGTCCAGCCCTATCCACGTACCCCAAGAAACCTGATTTTCTAAATCGAAGAAGTACGCAGAATCAAAGAAGCGCACGCTCTCAAAGAAAACAACTCAACAGATCCCAGAACCTTCCTGGCCATGGGATCTGTTTTTATTTATTCCTGCTCTCTGGTTCAGAAGGACAGGTAATCAATCCCTGTTTGGCCTTAGTCTGGATAAAGCGCTTCTGCTCATTTCCTTCGTGTGATGATGAAGGATTTTTTGGTGAGGTCAAATGCTTGCTGACAGGGAAAATGGAAAGAAAGCCGCCTCATAAAACTCTGTCGCCCCATCACCCCATCACCCCATCTTGTCATTGAAATAACAAATGTATGAAAAACGGCGAAAACAGCGTGTTCACCGATACTTCTTTCGAATTTCGTAAGAATTTCGGTATTCAAATGTGATTTCGAGCTTTGCAAAACGACGGATTATGATGATCTAAAGGTCAATTTCAGGCCTTTGAAATCCGCAAAATTGTTCATCATACATAGAAGATTTATTAAAGCAGGATTAAAGATGATTGAATTAAACAGTCTTAAATACGCCCGGAAAATAGGCTGAAACGGCTTTCTTTCTGTCTGTGGAGGTTAGAGAACTGATTATAATATGTCTATGAATAATGAACAACTCTAAATTCCATGATTTTCAACAGAATCCCACAAAATCCCAATATAGTTGTAAATGGTTTTTATTTAAAGGGTGTCAAGGATAATATCGTCCATAATTATTAAGAAAATCTAAACAAAATCTTTCCGGTCATTTTGCTTTCAAAAACGAGGATTGTTAATCTGTTCGAGTCAACAAGGAGGACGCGAACATGAAAAAACAGATTCGAAAAGCAGTTCTTTCGCTGGGCACTACTCTGATGATGACTGGAGCATTCACAGGCGCTCCTGTGCGTGCCGCTGAAACTGAGCCGACAGTTAAATCGGTTCAGATTGCTAGTCTCGATAATAACCGGGCTAAAGCCGCTACAGAAGGTGTACAGGCAACCCGTAAGACCGGTTTTACTCAGATCAATGGGAAAACCTATTACTTAAATGAAAATGGTGAAAAATTAACAGGAACATTCAAAGACGATTCCGGCAGCTACTACTTCAATGAAAAAGGAGAAATGGCTACAGGATTTGTAAACCAGAATGGATCCACTTACTACTATAACGAAGAGGGTCAGCTCGAAAACGGACTGATCACTGAAAACGGCAAGACTTATGTCCTGGACAAAGAGGGAAAAACTCAGGCCGGCTGGGTCGAAAATAATGGCAAGCGCTACTACCTCAATGAAGATGGAAGCGCAGTAGCTGGAGAAATCAAGACCATCGAAGATAAACAATACAGCTTTGCTTCGGATGGTGTGATGGAAACCAATGTCACGCATGGTAATTATGCTTATGGTGCAGATGGCATTGGGGTTGGCGACCCGGCTGCGTATGATCGCATTGCCCAGGCAGCCTTAGCACAGATTGGCGTCAATCAGGACTGCACCATGCTGGTGACAAATTCCCTGAAAGCAGTTGGAATTGACTTTCATGGCGCTCCTGCCGCTTACCTGTCTTTAGGACCTCTCACAGACAATCCGGTTCCAGGAGATATCATTGTCTACCAGGGACATGTGGCGATTTACATCGGTGATGGACAGGCTGTTCATGGCGGATGGAATGGATACACCACGGCCGTTTTCAGCGTAAACTGCTCTACACCACTGGTTGGATACGTTCATCCAATCCTGCCCTAATCTTTAAGGCGAACTGAATCATTCTGCGACTGCCACGCTGTTTCCAGCAATCAAGGCGGTCATTTTTTTTATGCCGGCTGCAGTGAAGAATCGCCCAGCTAAGCTGCGGTAAGCTTTGCGGATGTTTTTGCGTAAGCAAGAGATGAAAAATGAGGTTAAAAAAATCGCCAGACTGCCCAAAGTCAGTCTCTGGCCAATGGTAAGCCTGCGGACTTATTCTCCCTTTAAGGAACCGTAAGTCGTTCGGAAAAGAAAGTCAGAAATACTCAAAAATCGATGTCTGGTTTTTTGAAAGTGGATCAAAGATTTCCCAAACTGCTCATCTGGAGCAGCAAATTTCCGGATCTCAAAACGAATTACGGAAAATATGCCCAAATCTTATAAAAGTCGAGCAGAGTGTGATGATTATTCTTTGACGCTTGAACGTATAGACGATTCAATAGTAATGTAAAGCCAAGGAAATCAAGCAGAAGGTTTCCTTGACAGAAGGCATTAATTTCCTTTCTTTTTTTCTCTCTCTTAATCATTATTACAATTTCTCTCAGACAAAAGCCCGGATCTCCCGGGCTTTTGTTTTGGATGAATGGCGATCCACAATTCACTCATAGGGGTTCCGCTTTATCGCCAGTACAATCCAAATGCTGTAGCTGGTGCACACAACTATACAACCAATAAAGCCGAAAACGATTATCTGGCTTCCATTGGATGGAATACGGAAGATATTGCCTGGCACGACGTGAAGCAGTAGTTTTTAAAAGCTGATGCCCTCATGGTGTCTCATACAAAAAGCAAAGATTCTGAAACCAATATGCTGGAAAAGCATATGGTTTCAGAATCTTCTTTTGATATGTGGCTGCATAAGGAAGTGACTGCCATTTAAAGTTGCTTTGGATTAGATAAAGCAGCTTTATCAACAGTTACATTGGCCCATCATCAATATACACCGCGTAAATATATCAGCTTTACACAAGGAAGCTGCAACGCTATAATATGACTAAAGGAGGAAATGTTTATGGCTACATCTATGGTAAATATCCGTATGGATTCTAAAGTAAAGGCGGATATGGAAGCTGTCTGCAAAGAGCTTGGGATGAACATGACCACTGCCTTTACTATCTTTGCAGTTAAGATGGGCCGCGAGCATCGCATCCCATTTGAAGTATCCGTTGATCCATTTTACAGCAGAGAGAATATGGCCCATTTAAAGCGATCTATTTCTGCTCTTAACGAGGGCCGCGGCGTAGCTCACGATCTCGTGGATACTGGTGATGAATAAAGTCTGGTCGCCGGAAGCTTGGGATGATTATGTCTGGTGGCAAAGCCAGGATAGAAAGATCTTGAAGCGAATCAACCTATTGATCAAGGACATTGAACGGAATGGCGCGAATACCGGGATAGGCAAACCGGAAGCTCTGCGAAACAATTTATCAGGTTGTTGGTCACGCCGTATAGATCAGCAAAACAGGCTGGTTTATCGCATCGTCTGCAACGACTTGGAAATTGTGTCATGCCGAACCCATTATGGAGATCATTGACTATTTCTCTTATAAAAGTCGAGCAGAGTGAGATGATTATTCTTTGATGCTTGAACGTATAGACGATTCAATAGTAATGTAAAGCCAAGGAAATCAAGCAGAAGGTTTCCTTGATAGAAAGCGTTAATTTCCTTTCTTTTTTCTCTCTCTTAATCATTATTACAATTTCTCTCAAAACAAAAGCCCGGAAGATCCGGGCTTTTGTTTTGGATGAATGGCGATCCACAATTCACTCATAGGGGCATCGGTACAATGGTCTGCTGCAGACAGGAAATCCAAGGTGTGTTTCATAATCTTTTTTTCTATCGTGGTTATCCGCTTGCAGCATAAACAATCAAGAGCAAACGATAAGACAGAAAATTGTCGCAAAATATTGAATAAATCGATATAAAAAATATCAGATTGCAATGTTTGTATAATAGAAACAGGCAAGAAGAGTTGCTGGTGACTTGTAGAGTTTTTAAATAAGCAGAGGTAATCGTATGAAAGAGCGTTCAGAAACTTTTATTCGTCTTTGTTCATTGACGATTGAAGGCATGAAAAATATTGAACAGGGGAGAATTGATTTTTATAACTTGAGTGCAATAAAAAAATGCCCGAACAGTATTGAAGGAAACAGCGTCTGGGGGATCTATGGTCAAAACGGATCAGGGAAAACTGGCGTGATTGATGCGGTTGCTTTTCTTAAAATGATGTTATCAGGAAAAATGAACCGAACTGGCTTTTCACTTGATAGTGATCCGGGAGAATTTATCCACAAGAAAAAGAAATCTAATAAAAATACTTTTCTTTTCCTCTGTAAGACAGATAAATATATAACTCTTCTCGAGTATATGTACACATATTCTTTTGGAAAAAATGGAGCAGCTATTCTCTCAAAAGAAGAGCTTTCGGAGACTGTATATGACAGTCAGCTGGGTAAATGGAAAAGGAAAAAGAAGCTGTTCAGTTTTAACCGGGAAGAATGGACATTGAAATTAGCCACCTCGCAAAGAGACAACCGTTCAATTTCGAAAACGAAAGTGAGAATTCTTTCCTATACAGATATTTATAAGGTTCAATCTGCTATTTTTACAAAGGAAGCACAGGAGCTGCTGGGGCAATTACCTTTGACATCGAATTTCGAAACCGCTCTACATCTTTTAAAGTCATTCGCAGAGCGGAATCTGGTCGTTTTAAATAATCCGAGTATTGGAGAAAAAATAGGTGACCATCTTCTGCTGAACTGTCATATTGAAAATTCTTCTTTTGCGGCGCATGGATTAATACCGGTAATCAGTACTGCAAGTCGAAAAAGCATAATTCCTTCTGCACTATGGGATCCATTTAAAATGGTTTGCGATCAAATCAATATTCCACTGAAACACATTGTTCCCAATCTGTCTTTAAAGATCACCAATGAAGAGACAACGCTGGATGAGCAGGGAAATGAGATGAAAACTTTCGATTTGGTCACTGAACGAGAAGGATTAATTGTCCCTCTGCATTATGAATCAGAAGGAATCAAGAGAATTATTTCGATTTTGAATGCTTTGATCTTCTTCTGCTCAGATCCAAATGCCTGCGTATGGATTGATGAAATGGATGCAGGCGTTTATGAGTATCTCCTTGGAGAGCTATTGGTTGCGCTGACAAGATCTGGTCAGGGCCAATTCGTATTTACTGCTCATAATTTGAGACCGTTAGAGCGGCTGGGGAAGGATCATATTATTTTTTCAACCGCAAATCCTCAAAACCGCTTTCTCATGCATCAGGGGATTAAGACGACGAATAACCTTCGTGATGTTTATCTTAGAGAAATCTACCTGGGCTCTGAGCAGGAAGAACGTTTAAACGATCCTCTTTCAGGCGTCATGATCGAGCATGCATTCCGAAAGGCAGCAAAAGCGAATGGCTAGACGAAAATCTGCAAAAAATACTTCTGTGTATCTGTGAAGGAGAAAGTGATCGTGAAGCGCTTGAGTTCCTATTAACCAGTTTGTTTGATGCTCTTAAAGTTCGTGTTCGCGTTTATGGTGGAGATATAACAACTCGTTTTGATTCAGATGAGATTAAGGCGGAACTGGGGAATTTTATTCAAACTGCTATTCAGGATCCAACGGCACCTGCCCGACTTCGCGAAAGTGATAAAAGTGATATAGGAGAAGTTGTCTACCTTGGTGATACAGATGGATGTTTTATCTCCGATGACAAAGTTGTGCGATCAGATGTAACTTTGGACCACACCACTTACCATTCAGAAGCAATCGAAACAGACAATCCAAATGGAATCTGTGCGAGAAATAAACAAAAAAGCCGAAATATAAGCTGCTTTATTCCACTAAAAAAGTCATGAAAAAATTCCCTTTTTCTGCATATTTTTGCTCGTGTAATCTTGACCATGTGATTTCTGAAAATCCAAATGTGGAAAGCAGCCAGAAAGTTGAGAATGCAAAGGACTTTAGTGATAGCTATTTCTCTGATCCTTTTGAATTTATTTCTTTTTTGGATCGGGACTTATTGCCAAAAGAAGTCGCTGCTTATCGATCAAGCTGGGAGTACATTCAGAAAGGAACAAATTCTCTTCATCGTCATACCCATTTGATTTGTCTTTTAATTGATCGTTATCACCTGTTAAAACCTGAAGCCCAACAGAAACTCAAAGAACTGGGATATGTTTCGGATTCGGAAAATGATTGACCTGAAGAGATAATTTTCCAGAAACCTTTTACGTAATAGACATGGAATGTCAAAGAGCCTGATGGATCAAGAAGGATTTTGTGCATGACAGGCCAATAAGGCAATCGAAAAAGCCGCAAATAAAAAAACGGGCGTTTACGAGCCGTTTTGAAATCAGATCCTGTATTTTTGAATCAAGGAAACCAGACAGCAGATTTCCTTAGATTGTATTTCCTTTCTTATCTCTTTCTCTTCTCATATAATAGACGCAATAACCGACCGGGTTTCGCCACCCCGGTCGGTTATTGCGTTTTAGAGAAGTGATCTTCGGTCTTTGCAACTCATATCCAGACCTTTTCAGTTTCAATGTTTAGCTTTTTCGTTTTGCCTGGGTCCGGGATCGAGATGGATATAGCTGTCTGGCCATACCTGCCGCATGGCGGTGGCAGGGGGCTGTGGGCTTGGACAGGCCTAAAGATGTCCAGAATTTTTGTAAAGAAGTTATAAAGTTTATGAGCGTTAAAATTGGGAAGATTCAGAAAATCAGGTACAGTATAGCCAAGGAAATCAAGCAGCAGGTTTCCTTAAATTTCCTTTCTTTTTTCTCTTATCATAGTAGAAACCCGGTCCCCGCCAGATCGGGTTTTTACGTGTTTAAAACAATCAAAGATTGCACAACTTGCTCTGGCACAACAAGGGGCATTTCAATGGAGTTCTGATCAGAAATGTTTATCGAAAAAAGCAGGGCATTCGGGGATGGCAGGAATCAGGGATCCAAAAAAGACAGCTGCAGGCGAACCGTTGACGATCTTGAATTTGCAGGATGACAAAAACAAAACGAAAACGAAATGGAGTGTTTCGGAAACAGTTTCTGAAAAATGTACGAAACTGGCATGTTTTTGGGGATGAATTTTGAAAGGAATGCTGAAAGAATTGAATTTTTCTGGACCGATAACGGGTCAGAAAAAGGGATCAAAGCCGATTTCCAGTTGCCTTAAAGAGACTTTCATATTCAGCCAGGATTGGATTCTAATGCAAAATGCGTTTCAAGACTTCAGAAAAATTAAGATTCGACATTCTCCACAAAATTCCGCTCATAACATCGGAAGAAAAAACTCAATGTTCATACACCAATCCCATAAAGAATGTGGTAGGATTAGGCCATGGAAATCAAGCAGCGGATTTCCTAAATTTCCTTTCTTTTTTCTCTTAACCATATTTTAAAAACCGGAGATCTCGCCCATCTCCGGTTTTTATTTGTTCTGGATTATGGCTCTGCTGCCTTCCATGGCGAAAAACGCGAAATTGCGGCCGATTTGGTTTGTTTTCAACTTCTGATCAGACGGGATGGTCTTGAAAATGGATTTGTGCAGAAAGGATCGAATCCATTTTCTGAACACCTTTTCTGGCTTTGAGGTCGGATCAGAATCTAAAAATCCAGGTTAATTTTTAGAGCAGCCGAAAGAGACTGGGATTAAGAAGCGCCTGGCTTGTCATAAAGGCTGAATAAAAAAATCAAGCAAAATACATTTCTGCCTGAGGGCTTTCTGCTAGGATAAAGCCATGGAAATCAAGCAGCAGGTTTCCTCATTATAATTTCCTTTCTTTTCTCTTACTCTCATCTGATAAAAATCTGGATTTCGCCCATCCAGATTTTTATTTTGTTTCGGCATGTTGTTTTCGCAAAATTTCCCTGAGGATTTAATGTTCTTTTGAGAAAAGGAATGTATATTCAAAACCGTCAGATGATCCCGCTCTGACATGCAGAGTCTTTTCTGCAAAATCCCTTTCTTTTCTCTAAAGCCGATGCCCGTCGGCTTTTTTTGTGGATTTCATTTTTTCGGGCGTAAAATACAAGACCAAAAAAAGCAATGTTATAGTGAGCTTGGAAAGAAGATAACGAGCAGGGAACCAGAAAGCGGCTGGTTCAAAGTTGAATCTTTCCATTATTTCCTCTTTTAATCTTATAGCTTTGGGAAAAGAAGAGTTGTCGCAGCTCTTCTTTTTCTTTGCTTTTTTTTTGGCTGAGATTTCGATACTCTTAAACCATGACCAAGAAGAAAAATAAAAATCAATATAAAAAAATCCCGGATGGCAAGAAGCCATCTGCTTCGAATAGAAAACCAACGCGCAAGCGCTTCAGCTCAAAAAGCAAGATTCTGGCGAGTGCCCTTGTGATTGGGCTGGTGATTGTAATTGCTTTGTGTCTTTGGCTGCCAAAAGCTTTCAGTCCAAAGCGTTCCATGACTTACCTCGATCAGATCCAGCTGTCAGATCTGAAAGAACTGCCGCAAAGCACCTTTGAAGATACGGTTCAGGTGGAAGATATGACGATTTACGGGACATCCCTGGTGTTCTATGATCGCACTTTTGAACCCATGGAAACCGATGGCTTTTTTGGCCGGAATGTGTCTTTGCGCAATATTAAAGATGGAAATACGATTTCCTCGACTTTCAGCGGCGGGGCCGATGCAGGCATTGACTTGCAGCTGCTGCCTGAAGGAGTATATGAAGTGTATCTGTCCGATGGCTATAAGCCCAAACGCGCCTACACCGAAAGTGCGACCCTTGAAGATACGTTTGTAACCATGCGCGACAATGATAAAGTCAAAAAAGTGCAGGTCGCTTCCAGTCCTTATTATCTGGATCGCTACAATATTCAGACGGACAAACCATATTTGTATATCGCAGTCACGGAAAGTGATCCGCTGGAGACCGTTGCGGATGTTTGCATTGATCCAAGCACCCTGGCCTGGCCCGCAGATGAGATAACCTTTGAAGATTCAATCGATGGCTTCTCCG
Organism: uncultured Allobaculum sp.; assembly: GCA_910579655.1. GTDB lineage: Bacteria > Bacillota_I > Bacilli_A > Erysipelotrichales > Erysipelotrichaceae > Allobaculum. Next base: position 42,063 of record CAJTVE010000004.1, read on the forward strand.
AAACCCAGCAGGCCTGGGCTTTGGCTGAAAAGATCAAAGCCAATCTGGAAAGCACAGGACTGAAAGTCATTTATTCCCATCAGAAAGTCAAAGAAGCGACTTATGTCGGCCCCGAGAGCACAATTGAAACGGGCTATCGGGCACAGGCAAAAATTTTCTTATCCCTGAGCATGTATACGCAGGATTATACGCGTCCGTTTGTTCTGTCCAGCCCATTTACCAATGGCAGACTGGGGAATGAAATTTCGGTCTGCCTGAATCAGAATGGGGTCGAACTGGAAAATATCTCGACCCTGACCCAGCTCAATCAGGGGAATGGGTATGATCTGTTTCAGCCGGATGAAAACTACAACTATACAAAACTGACCAATACAGCCGCAATCCGCGAATCTGGTGGTAAAGTGACCAGTGCTGGTCAGGCTGCCGGTTTTGAAGCGAACAGCCAGTATTCACAAGCCTATGGCATGAACGGTGTTCTGTTTGGCTTTGCGTCCACCGAAAATGCCGAAAGCCGGACTTACTTTCTCGAACATATCGATGCGATTGCCAGAGGAATCAGTGAAGGCATCCTTCAGTATGCCCATATCTCGACGCCCATTGATCTGAGCAGGCTGAGCACGCAGCAGGCTGGTTCCAGCCAGATGGCAGTCCAAGAGTCTGAAACTCCGGTAACCGAACCGGCTGAACATGCCGATCCTTCTTTGAGCGCCCCTGTAGAAGAGCCCATTCAAGAACAGCCAGCCATCGATGGCCAATAAGCCAATCAATAGAAAGACAAAAAAGCGTTGTCTTAAAATCGGAGAATCCAATGTAAACAGAAAGAACAAGCTTACAGGAAAGCCTGTTAAGCACGTCTATAAATTGAACACATAAGACTAACCGGTACAAGTTTATATACTGTACAAATTTATATAAGGAAAGAGTCCGCCAAAAAGGACTCTGGATATTCAGATATGGAAAGGAGGGCGCGCAATTCCTTCTCCCTGCATTCCATCTGCCTTTGTCTGAGAATTTCTGTTTTTGCCAGGGTCTGCCTTTTATTGATCCGGAAAGCAGACCACCCTCTAAAAACCCAGCCCAGGCAGAAAAGAGCAGGGAATCCTTGCGCTTATTGCAAATGAAACTTCAAGTTTCGAATCTGTATAAGTCATTTGGCGCGCATGACATCTTGCAGGGTGCAAGCCTGCAAGTAAAAGGAACTGAAAAAATCGGACTGGTCGGCCGCAATGGATGCGGCAAGACCACGTTGTTAAATATCATTTCCGGCCAGGAAGACTTTGAAAAAGGAGAGCGGATTATCCCGAATGCCACCCGCATCGGAACCCTCTCACAGACTGTATTTAATGACAAAACCATCACGGTCAAAGAAGCACTCGAAAAAGTATTTGAACCCTTGAAAGCTCTGGAAAAAGAGCTGGAAAAGCAGGCCATGATTCTTGGTGAAGACCACTCAGAAAAGCAGCTCGAAAAGTATGATCGCCTGCAAAATGAATTTGAAACCCTGGGCGGGTATGATTACGAGCATGAAATGAAGTCGGTTTTCTTCCACTTCGGCTTCGAAGAAAAAGATCTGGACAAACGTCTGGATGAATTTTCTTCCGGCCAGCAGACCCGCATTGCGCTTGTTCGCCTGCTGTTAGAAAAACCAGATGTTTTGCTGCTCGATGAACCAACCAACCATCTGGATCTCGATTCCATTGAATGGCTGGAAAGCTACATCAGCCGCTATCCAAGTGCCGTCATTCTTGTCAGCCATGACCGGATGTTTCTGGATCATGTCTGTGATGAAATCGTGGAAATTGAACATGGAAAAACAACGCGCTATCCAGGTTCTTATACCCACTATGTCAAAGCCAAGGAAGAATGGATCGAAAAGAACCATGAAGCCTATCTGCGTCAGCAGGATGAGATCCATCACATGGAAGAACTCATCGAAAAATTCCGTTACAAAAAAAGCAAAGCAGCCTTTGCGCAATCCAAAATCAAATACCTTGAGCGGATGGACCGGATTGAAGATGTCAAAGCCGATAACTCAATGATCAAGGCAACCTTTACCTCCGGCCGCAAGGGCGGCAACCGCGTTCTGGAGGTAGACAATCTGGTTTTTGGCTATGACAAACCTTTATCCAAAGTCAGCTTCAACCTGTTTCGACAGAACCGGGTCGGAATTATTGGCCCGAATGGCATTGGAAAGTCTACGCTGCTCAAAACCCTGACCGGCCAGCTGCCAAGCCTTGGCGGCCAGTATGATTTTGGCCACCAGATCGATATTGGCTATTTCGACCAGGAAACAGCTGCTATGCATTCGACCAAGACTGTCATTGACACCTTATGGGATGATCAGCCAGACAGCACCCAGACGCAGATTCGCAATGTGCTGGCTGCTTTCCTGTTTACCAAAGACGAAGTCTTCAAGGAAGTCAATGACCTGTCGGGAGGCGAAAAAGTCTCCTTATCGCTGGCCAGACTGATGATGGCCCATGACAATTTGCTGATTCTTGACGAACCGACCAACCACCTCGATATTCCGGCCAAAGAAGCACTGGAAAAAGCGCTGCAGAACTATGATGGCACGCTGCTGTTTGTCAGCCATGACCGAATGTTCTTATCCAAAATGGCGGATAAAGTCCTGGTTGTTGGCCCGGAAAGCAAGATGTATGACCTGAGCTATAACGAATATACAGAAAAGAAAAAAGCTGGCACACTCAACCAGATCGAAGCTGCCCCTGCTGGCCGCGGCCGGCAGATGAAAAAGCCGGAACCGGAAAAAACAGCGGCCATGCTTCGTCAGGAAAAGAACCAGCTGACCAATCGCTGCGCTAAGCTCGAAGAGCTGCTTGCCAAAGCGGAAGAAGATCTGGAAACTCTGCGCGATCTTCGTTATGAACCGGAATACTATCAGGACTACCGGAAAATGGACGAACTGGAAGCGAAGATCGATGACAAGCACAATGAAATCGCCAATCTGACCAAGGAATGGGAAGAAAAAATGACCCGCCTGGAGGAAATGGCCTAAGAGCACTGGCTTGAAGATTGAAGCCAATCTCTTGAAGGGGTTTTTGAATTTGTTTTTGAAATCCTGCTTGAAGCCTTGCTCGAAGGAATGCTTCAATCTGAACTTTCAGCTTCTTTGAACTCTCTATACAAACAAAGAGCTTTTCACTCACCGATCCAAATGATCAATAAGAGTGAAAAGCTCTTTTTTATGCAGCTTCGTTGGCCACAATGCTCCTCTGGCCGGCAAACAGCTTTGCCGTCTCAGCCAGACAGAACGGTCGGCCGGTAGCCAAAGCAAGCTTTTCCTGGCGCGTCAGCTGCTTAATCCGATATTCGCGGCGGAGTGCCTCGTGCCGGTCCAGAAATACTTCATGATAAATCAGATAAACCGGCGTTCGGGCTTTCGTATATTTGGCACCCCGTCCAGCATTATGAGTTTTCAGGCGCCGGATTAGATCGGGTGTATAGCCGGTATAAAACGTTCCGTCATGACAGACGAGTATGTAGACAAAGTAAAGCGGTGTTCCTTCCATGCCTTACATTGTATCGATTCACGCATCGGCCTTCAAACCACATGGAAAGAGTTATCGGCACAAATACCCACCGCAAAGACCGGATCAATCAATGGCAGATAAACCAATAGGATTTTGGGAAAAATCTTTCCGACAGAAAATGAATTCCCACTTTCATTGCTGGACGACATATTCATGGATCCGCCATACTCTCAAGAGATAGTTAAGTATACCGCCCGGTGGCGAATGTTTCTGGCTTTCCTAAAGAGCCAAAATAAGAGCCAAGGTTTTATTGCCGGAAATGAAGTTTGATTTTGCGAAGAATCAGGAAAGGATACGACGATGGAAGACAGCAAATGATCGAAAAAGATTGATATGCACTGCCCCTTATGCGGTAAGGACCACGAAGTTGAAGAAAGAGAACGAACAACATCGCTGATCATCAAGGGACAGGAAGTCACTTATGCAGAAAGATACTATTTGTGCAGGAATGCTTCGGAAGATGAAAATGAATTTGAGACCGGAGCGATGAGTAACGCAAACCTACTGAAGGCAAGAGATGCGTATCGAATTCAAAATGGTTTGCTTACCTCTGATGAGATGGTCAAACTTAGAGAAAGTTGCGGCCTGTCGCAAGTGGATCTGGCAAAGCAGCTTGGATGGGAAGAATCCGCCATTTCCAGGTATGAAAGCAAAGCCATTCAGGACGAAGCCTGCGATGCAATGCTTCGCCGCATCCTGTCGGATCCGTTCAGAGCTTGAAAGTTCTCGATAAAAATGGATCTGAATTTACCACGGCAAAGAAAGAATAAATTCGCTCAAAGCTGCTTGAAAAACTGGAAGACTATGGAAAAGAGAATCTAACTCACCAAATTCCTATCATCAAATTCTTAAAGGTGAGTCTGTTCATCTCCCGGATCCCGCTGATGCGGCAAGCGATAAGAGAAAAATCCTATAGATATGGGGAGAATAGTGATGTGTATGAAAAGTCGATGGCATTTCAGGATTAGAGGTATTTGCGCCTCATCGACTTTTTGTTTCTGATAGGCTCTGGAACAGGGACAGCCGGTCGAAAAAATTAAAAAAATTAGATTTAGAGTTGCATTCAAAACCGAGGAGTGCTTTAATATGGGAGTTCGAGTTGAGCGAAACAGTTCGAATTCAAAGCCAAATAAATTTCTTAAAGAAATGCTTGACTTTGATTCTGATCTGGAGTATCTTAAATGAGCGTGATCGCATTGGGGTATAGCCAAGCGGTAAGGCAGCAGACTCTGAATCTGCCATTTCCGTGGTTCGAATCCACGTACCCCAGCCATATGAAAATAGATCAGCAATAGCTGATTCCTTATACGCCTGCAAATCGCAGGTCTTTTTTTTTTACCCTCCTGGTTCTGACGGCCAGGCGTTTTCTTTTTTTCGGGTTTCGTTTCCCGATCTTTCCTGGATTTTTATCCGTTAACTTCCACGAATTGTAGACGAACAAAAAGAGGCAGCAACCAGGTTTGCTGCCTCTTCTAATTCATCCAGGAAGATGAATAAGGGAAGGTGATTTCTTCCTGAATTCTTCGATAGAATTTCCAATGTCAAAAATCTGCTCTTGAAGTTTCACCATAATGAAAGGTCGACAAATAGAATCAACCATTATGTCTTGATAAACTTCCTGATTTACAGTGAGGACAAAAGGCGAAGCTTTTATTCTTGGTGTTATTCATATTTGGCGTTGTATTTTTTAATTCTTTGTTCCAACATCCAGAATGTCAGGAAAGATACAGTGGTAAGAATAGCGTAGAGAACTAAACTTATCATTCTAAAATGAAGCAGGCCGATGAGTAAAAGCACAAGTAAACTCAATACTATTTTGAGGAATACCGTCAGAGCCCTTGTCTTACTTACTGCCATCGGATATTACTCACTGCCGGGAAAATGAGACCGATTGCAGGCGATAACATCTGAATACCAGCCTTCATATAGTTATAGTCAAACACTATGCCACCAGGGCATGTTGCGATTACTGCTCCTAATGAAGCCAATATTTTTGAGACGAGCGGCTCTGGAATCCAAATTCCTCCGATAGTTGTTCCGGCACCCAAAAACTGGATTGTTGTTCTGGAAAGATATATTCTCGCTCCCCACCAATGAAACTCCATTTTAGTTATCCCTTCATGGAATGCAGCTCGCGCTTTTCGCGATGGAGTGCTTTGTTTGTATTCATCTTCTGGAGCTAGAATAGTAACACTGGTATCAGTTATATCGACCTGATCAAGACTGGCGTTTGCTGCTGAGAGATACTGATTAGCTAATTTAAAATCGTTCAGGTCGAGTGCTTCTTCGGATCCGGCTTTCATTTCGTATCGATTTTCTTCATCGTTATAAAAAATCCACGGATTTAACCGATGGATAGTCTCTTCAGAAACTACAGTTGAATCTGAATTCTTTGGATTGTTCTCGGCTGCTAAGGCATGAAAGGATGGAGCATAAATTAATAATGCAGACAGAGCAAAAGCCGAGAATGAGCGAAATTTCTTCTTCATTCGTTTTACCCCTTTCCAATTCAAAACTGAACGATCACCTTCTGCAGTCCTCAAGACCACTATGTAAAGAAACGACTTCGCTGTTAACAAATATCCAATCGAAGTAGAATTACACATTTATTGTATCCGCTTTCACCAACTGAAGATATAGCCTTTTCATATTTAATCGATTTCTTTCTCATCTGTTAGATATAATTTATTGCCCCTTTAAACCTGTGAATTCACAACTCGTTTAACAGCCCGCTACCAATTCATGAAAAAAGTCCAGAAAGCTCATGAGTTTTGATTTCCATAGATGTTTGTTCGAAGTCATTGAGATAGGTATATTCAACAGACAACATATGGAGTCTCTTAAACAAAATCATGTATGGCAGAAAGAAGTCTGCGGTCTTTATCGTTATAGGGTGGGTGATGGCAGACAAGGGGGTTCAATTCGAAAAGGAGCGGAAGATGTCGATCTTTTTGCAAATCCAGCCGGTATCGACTACACTTTGACTTGATTAGTAAGGAGTGTCTATCTGTTCCTGATTATGCGTTTTATTGTGGCTATATGCTGCTTAATGTATTCATAGAAAAGAGGTGAGCAATCCTCAAGGATGCCGAAATAGTTGAAAAAGGAGAATCCCCTATTGTGTTATGCGCTAAAAGTGCGTAAAACATACTCATAAATGCGGTAGAAATATCGTTTCGCGAAAGGGGATGTTCCTGTTGTTAAAGACATACAAAACAGAGATCGATCCAACACCAAAGCAGAAGCAGAAGATCAATAAGACGATCGGAACCTGCCGGTATATCTACAACTTCTACCTGGCCCACAACAAAGAGCTTCACGAAGAGGGCAAACCATTCCAGAGCGCAAAGACTTTCAGTGTCTGGCTGAACAATGAGTATCTGCCGGCACATCCTGAGTGCTCATGGATTAAGGAAGTAAGTTCCAAGTCTGTCAAGAAAGCTATGGAAGATGCCAATACAGCATTTACCCGCTTCTTCAATGGGCAGAGCGGATTTCCAAGATTCAAGAAGAAGTACAAATCTGATGTGAAGATGTACTTTGTAAAGAACAACGAAAAAGACTGCCAGTGTGAAAGACATCGGATCAAGATCCCGACTCTTGGATGGGTAAAGCTGAAGGAAAAAGGCTACATCCCGACAACCAGGGAAGGATTTGTCATCCGGAGCGGAACTGTCTCCAGAAAAGCCGGAAGCTACTATGTAACGGCCGTGGTAGATCTCCCGGTTTCAGAGAAGCCAGCTCCTGTCGGTGATGGCTTAGGCATCGATCTCGGTATCAAGGAATTTGCGGTACTCAGCGACGGAACCGTAAAGAAGAACATCAACAAGACCTCCAGAGTCAGAAAGCTGGAGAAAAAGCTCAAAAGAGAGCAGCGCTGTCTTTCGAGAAAATACGAAGACTTAAAGAAGCGCAAAGATAAACAGAACAAACAGAAAGGAGAAGCTACTCGTCAAAATATTCAGAGGCAAAAATTGAAGGTGCAGAAGATTCATCAGAAACTGGACAACATTCGAAGCGACTATATCAACAAATGCGTGAGTGAGATCGTAAAAACCAAGCCGTCTTATATCACCATTGAAAATCTGAATGTATCAGGAATGATGAAAAACAGGCATCTCGCCAAAGCAGTCGCTTCGCAGAAATTCTATGAGTTCAGAGCGAAGCTGACCGCAAAATGCAGAGAAATGGGCATTGAATTAAGAGTCGTAGACAGATGGTACCCGTCAAGCAAGACCTGCCATGCGTGCAGCCGTATCAAGAAAGACCTGAAACTTTCTGATCGTGAGTACGTATGCGAATGCGGATATCATGCAGACCGTGATGTGAATGCCAGTCTCAATCTGAGAGATGCAAAAGCCTACGTGATCGCCTAAGCAAGTGATTGCAGGCATGTACCGATGGCTTAGTCGGGAATTTACGACTGTGGACTGTATACCGCCGGTAGCGCGCTGCTTTTTTGGCCGTGAAAGCACACAGGATGAAGCAGTAAGAAATGTTCGCGAGAACTTTCAACCTCTCAATATGAATATATTTGACCATATTTTGAGTAGCAGAATCGATTGTCATGACAAAAAAAGTCAGAACGCGGTTTGCCCCATCCCCAACCGGATATATGCATATCGGCAACCTGCGGACCGCATTATTTGAATATCTCATTGCCAAACATGAGAACGGCGATTTTTTACTTCGAATCGAAGATACTGACCAGGGTCGTAAAGTCGAAGGTGCCGTTGACATTATTTATAAAACCCTCAAAGACGTTGGCCTGAACTGGGATGAAGGACCAGATATCGGCGGCGACTATGGTCCTTACGTTCAGTCCGAACGTTTAGGCATGTATAAAGGCTATGCCGAAGAGCTCGTGAAAACCGGCCACGCTCACTATTGCTTCTGCTCCGAAGAAGATATTGAAGCCCAGCGCAAAGAAGCTGAATCCCTGGGCATTTCCTTCAAGTTCCAGGATCCATGCAAACACCTGTCCAAAGAAGAAATCCAGGCCAGACTTGATGCCGGTGAACCTTATGTTATCCGTCAGACCATTGCCAATGTTGGTGAAACTTCCTTTGATGATGAAGTCTATGGCCACATTGAATTTGACGGCGACCTGCTTGATGAGCAGATCCTGTTAAAGTCCGATGGTTTCCCGACTTACAACTTTGCCAATATCATCGACGACCACACCATGAACATCTCCCATGTTGTCCGTGGGAATGAATACCTGTCTTCTACGCCAAAATACAACCTGATCTATGATGCCTATGGCTGGGATCGTCCTACGTATGTTCACGTGCCCCCTGTAATGAAAGATGAACACCAGAAACTGTCCAAACGAAACGGTGACGCTTCCTTCCAGGATCTGGTGGCTAAAGGCTATTTGCCAGCTGCAATCATCAACTACATTGCCTTGCTTGGCTGGGCACCCCCTACGGAACAGGAAATTTATTCTCTGCCAGAATTAATCGAAGTCTTTGATGTAAAACGAATTTCCAAGTCACCGGCTATTTTCGATATTGATAAGCTGACCTGGATGAATGGCATTTATCTGCGCAATATGGATGAGGACACTTACTTCGAAACGGTTCGTCCATATCTTGAACGCGCGATAAAAGGCCCATATGATCTCAAAGAAATTGCCAAGATCATTCAGCCAAGAATTGATGTGCTGACTCAGATTGAAGAATCTGTAGACTTCTTCGATAAACCTGGCGACTATGATCTGGAAATGTATCGTCATAAAAAGATGAAATCCACTCCAGAATCCGCGCTGACTGCTTTAAAAGCTGTCCGCACTGCACTGGAAAATCTGGAAGACTGGACAGAAGAATCCGTTCATGAAACCCTCTTGGCTTTGCCAAAAGAAATGGGGGTAAAAAACGGTGTTGTTCTCTGGCCTGTTCGGACTGCTCTTTCTGGTAAACAGTTCACGCCAGGCGGAGCCATTGAAATTGCCTGGATTTTAGGCAAGGACGAATCCTTACGCCGAATTGATACGGCCATCGCACGACTCGAAGCGGCTTTAGCTTAGTTTTTTCTGCCGAACTCAATCCTGGATTGAGTCCGGCTTTTTTTGAAAATGATCCATTCTTTGCAGGCTGGTGCATCTGTTCAATTGGATAGGCCAATGATAGGTCAAGGGCCGCCTGATTCTCTTGCCAGGTAAGCAGATGGATGCATGCTGAAGAAAAATTGCGAATGGTGATTTTGAAAGGAAGGGAAGTATGAGCTGGGAACAATTTCTTCATAACAATTTTCTGATTAAACTGCTGGCCGCAATCGTCGAGCTGATGGTGGGCTATTTTTTAGGTCCGTTCATCAAAAAACAGATTATGCGGCTGCACAACCGCAGGGGCGTGGATGAAGGGGTTCTGACCTTTACTGGCTCTTTTGCGAATATCTTTATCCGGATTCTGGCTGTGATCGTTGCTTTAGGCCAGATCGGTGTCGACATGTCCGTAGCGGTTGGTGCTTTTTCGGCGTTAGGCCTGGGCATTTCGCTCGCTTTGAAAGACAACATGGCCAACGTAGCCGGAGGCCTGGAAATTCTGATCACCAAGCCTTTTAAAGTTGGTGACTATATTGAATGCAATTCGCTGGAAGGAACCGTCCAGTCCATTGAAATCATGTTTACAACCCTGGTTACCTTTGACAATCAGGAAGTCGTAATTCCCAATGCAACCCTGATTGCCAATCCGGTCACCAATTATTCTGCATTGCCAACCAGGCGGATTCTGATTCTTGTTCCGCTGTCTGTTCAGGATGATTATGAACGTTTCCGCCAGGATCTGACCGAGATGCTTCAGAAAGAATCTGGCGTTTTGGCCAATCCAGCACCAAAAACGATTGTCGGTGATTATACGCCAGATGGCATGGGCATCCAGATCAAGGTGATCTGTTATTGTCAGACCGATAATTATTGGGATGTTCTGGCCGATCTGAAAGATAAAATTGAACAGCTGCGCAAAGCCAGTGCGCTCAATCCGCCAGTTGATCTTGTGCAGGTGCTGAAATGAACCTGTATCTCTATTTCAAGGCCCCGGCTATTCAAAGTTACGCTCTGCCAGGCTGGGCGAAAAGAAAAGGCCGTCAGCTGATTTTTGCGATTCGAAAGACCAATGCGCCCATTGAAGAGCAGGAAAAGCTTATCGGCCAGATGATCCATGATCTTCACCAGCCACAAGCCAATGAAACCTTGCTGGAACAGATACCGGCCAAAGTGGCTGGTCTCAAGCAGAAATACGCCGCATCTTCTTTTGGGGCTGGCCGGGAGCTGGCAGATTTTCTGTTGTTTGCACCGTGCTGGATTGGATTGTACCAGACGCTTTTTATTCAGGGACTGGAACAGCACAACCTGCTGGCAGCCATGCCTTTTGGTCTGGAAAACATTGCGCAGACCATTGGCGCGTATGTGGTCGTGAAGATTTTGATTGAATGCCTGCTTCGTTTTGAAGGCGGCTGGAAGCGCTGGCTTGGGCTTGGCAGCCTGTTTGTTTTGTATCTAAGTGTGATGGGTGTGGCAAGGTTTCTACCTGGTAAGCTTTATGTTTCGCCAATCAGTGTTATTCTGTTGAGTGGTATCGTGTTTTTTCTTGGCTTTGAACTCCATCGAAAACTCTTTGGAGCTGTCCGCCAAAAAGAACGCGTCATCTGATCCAGATTTCGGGAAATAAAAATCTGGACTGAAGAGGAAAGAAAGTATGTCGCAAATTGTATCCAGACAGGATCTCTTGCTTTCAGCAATCGTACTGGTTGTGGCGATGCTGATGATGCTGATCCCGTTAAAGTGGTTGTCGCTGATCACGACGCCATTTTCCATGCGGACCTTTGGAATCCGCAAAATCAAGCGCTGGCATTCGCGCACCGATACCCTTGGCAATCTGATGCTCTGGATCAGCCTGATTTTCTGTGTCGGGTTTCCGTGGATCCCCTACAGCCCGCTGATCTATTTGTTCTGGCTGACCTTTACCTGGCTTTGTACCGTTTCAAGAGCGGTGCGGATGAGCCAGGTCCGCTTGCGCTCCATTAAGATTCAGGTGATCTTCTTAATCAACCTGATCTATGGGGTGGGGATTCTGGCTGGCTTTGGTTTTTACAATGACTATGTCTTATGGGTTCGCTCCTATGAGTATGCCAATCTGGTTGTGGCCGGTGAAGCCTTGCAGCCAATGTTGTACCTGACTAACTCTGCCCCTGCCGCGTATCTGGTGCAGGTTCTGATTCTGGCCGTTCCGGTGATGAACCTGTGGGGCCAGTTCAAGTACATGCGTCTTGAAAATACCTTCAAGGCAGCCAACATGTTTACCTACTGGATGAAATCCCTGCTGGTTCTGGCTTTAACCGCCGGACTGGGAATTTTGGGCGGGGAAGGCCTGCATCTGATTTACCAGCATCAGGACCCGGTGCCTATCTATTCCATCGTCCCGATGGAACGTCAGGATCTTGAAGATGTGCCGGCAGATGCCGCCCATCCTGAAGACCAGGCTGCTGATCCCAATGCCGGGCAGACGGATCCGAACGTCGATCCCAATGCGCAGCCGGCTGATCCAAACGCGGATCCCAATGCGCAGCCAGCCGATCCCAACGCCCAGCCTGCAGACCCCAATCCAGAGATTGTGGATCCGAATATCGATCCAAATGCCGTAGATCCTTACACCGCCCCAGTTGATCTTTACGAGGGCGAAGGATATTAACGAAGAAAGATGAAAGCAGTTTTACCTGAGTGCGTCAAGCACAGGCAAAACTGCTTTTTTTTGATGGGTTTCTGGATGATCACTGGATCTCTGGATTTGATGATCGCTCGAGCCGGAATGAAAAAAGAAATTTCAAATTAAATGCCCGGATTCTGTTGGCGAGAAGAGAAAAATGTTGGAAAAGTCAGAGAATTGTGTTGAGAAACTCATCGTGGTTGTAGATAATACTTGCGATATCGATGAGTTTTAAAACGCATCAAAAAAGAAAGGATATACAACTTATGAAAAGAAACTTTACAGCCCTGATGGCTGCTACGATGGTCGCTTCTATTGTCAGCACTCCAGCAATGGCCCAAGAGATACCTGCTGCGCCGATTGTGGAAATAACCCAGGAAGCCGGCACGATTGATCTGGCAAAAGAGATTCCTGATTCCAAACTGCGTGATGAAGTGATTGCGGCTTTAAACAAGCCGGCTGGTCAGCCAGATACAACTCTTGTTAGTCAGGATGCTCTGGATAAAATCACTTCTTTGATAGTTTCAGGAAAGAACATCAGCACGCTTCGCGGGATTGAGCTGCTGCGCAAGCTGAAAATTCTCAACTGCTCTGGCAACAACCTGACCATTCTGGAGGGCATTGAAAAGCTGAAAGATTTAGAAGATCTCAACTGTTCCAACAACAAGCTGGTGGAACTCAATCTTGCTGGCAACAAGAAACTCAAAACGCTTGACTGCTCCAACAACAACCTGACCACGCTGGATTTAAGCCAGAATATCAATCTGGAAAATCTGACTGCAGGCGGAGATGGACTCACGACTTTGCTTCCCCCTGGAATTGAAAAACCAGATCCAGTTAAACAAGTGGAAATGGCCCGCCTGTACAATCCAAACAGCGGCGAACATTTCTATACCGCCGACGAAGCCGAAAAGGCAGATCTACTCAAACGCGGCTGGCAAGATGAGGGACTGGGCTGGATTGCTCCTGACAAGACGGATTTGCCGGTGTATCGCCTGTACAATCCAAATGCGGGTGATCATCACTACACCATGAGCACCGAAGAAAGAGATGCCCTCAAATCCCTGGGGTGGAAGGATGAAGGGATCGGCTGGTATTCCATGGAAGAAAAGAGCGGCGTTCCAATTTATCGTTCTTACAATCCAAACGCGACCAAAGCCGGAGCCCATCATTACACTTCATCAATTGCCGAACAAAACCAGTTAAGCATCTTGGGCTGGAAGGATGAAGGCATTGCCTGGTATGGCCAAAAGTAGAACTCCAAAGAACAGACAACTCTTTGAAAAACAAAATTAAAATCCAGATCAAAAAAGGATCGGCCCAGGCGCTGATCCTTTTTCAGTGGAAAAGAGAAATAGAACAGAGAAGGGGAAAAGGGAGTCGGTCCAGAAAGCAGAATTCGGGTGAAATCATCCGCTTTCCATCCTCAGAAAGTCCGATTCTTACCACTTACAGGGAACTTTCCTATAATAAAAGGCAGAAAGAAGGTAGTTTATGATTCCAAACAGACTGCAGCTGCTCCGGCAGAAAATGGCAGACCATGATATTCATGCATTAATCATCCCGACCTCAGACTTCCACGATACCGAATATGTCTGTGACTATTTCGGCGCCCGCAAGCACTTCTCCGGCTTTACCGGCAGTGCCGGCGTCCTGGTTGTTCTCGATGACCAGGCTGGACTCTGGACTGATGGCCGTTACTTTATTCAGGCCGCTAAAGAACTCCAGAATACTGGCGTGGATCTGATGAAGATGGGAATGAAAGAGACCCCCTCGATTTCCGATTACATTCTTGAAAACGTAAACCCTGGCCAGAAAGTTGCTTTTGATGGGCGTTGTGTAAGTATGCAGGATTTTGAATCCTATCAAAAAGACTTTGCGGATAAAGATCTTGAAATCGTCACCGATCTTGACCTGGCAGGGGAAGCCTGGCCGGATCGTCCAGCCCTTCCGGCTTCTCAAACCTTCCATTACGAAGACAAATACACGGGCAAATCGGTCGAAGACAAATTAGCCGAAGTTCGAGCCCTCATGAAAGACAAAGGCGCCAGCTCTCATGTCACTTCCAAAATCGACGAAGTGGCCTGGCTGTACAATTTGCGTGCGGATGATATTCCAAGTTTCCCGGTTGCTTTAGCCTATACCCTTCTGCGAGAAGATGATGGGGCTTTATATATTGATGATTCCCGTCTGGATGAAGTCAGCCGCAAACTTCTCGAAGACAATGGCATCGAAATCAAACCGTATGATGCGATTTATGAAGACGTGGAAACACTCGAAGGACCAGTCCTTTTAGAAAAAGACTTCATCAACTCCCGGATTGGCCGGGCAGTGAAGGAGCCGCTTTGGGATGACAACCCAATTCAGCTGCTGAAAGCCTGCAAGAACCCGGTTGAAGTTGAAGGCTTTAAAGAAGCGCACAAACGCGATGCGGTTGCCATGATCAAATTCTGGAAATGGCTCGAAGAAGAAATGGCAGCTGGCCATTCGGTCACTGAAATCAGTGCCAGAGAGCATTTAGGCAACCTGCGCAGGGAACAGCCAGAATTCCTGGAAGATTCCTTTGAAACCATTGCCGCTTATGGCCCAAATGCTGCGATGGCTCACTATCATCCTGATGAAGAAAACCCGGTTCCACTCGAAGCCCACGGTTTCTTCCTGGTCGACTCTGGCGGCCACTACTTACCGGGAACAACCGATATTACCCGGACCTTTGTCATGGGCCCGATTACCGATGAAGAACGCGATGGCTTTACCCGGGTCTTAAAAGGTCATATCAATCTGGCCAAGGCTGTCTTCATGAAAGGCGCCCGCGGTCTGAATCTGGATCTGATGGCCCGTGGACCCTTGTGGGAAGTGGGTCAGGACTTCAACCATGGCACCGGTCATGGTGTTGGCGCGATGCTCAGTGTCCATGAAGGCCCAAATGGCTTCCGCTGGAAAGTTGTACCTGAACGGAAAGACTCCTGTGTCCTGGAAGTGGGTATGGTGACTTCTGACGAACCAGGTCTGTATGAAGAAGGCAAATTCGGCATTCGTCATGAAAACCTGCTCGTTGTGGCTCCATACAAAGAAACCGAGTATGGCGAATTTTTGAAACATGACGTTCTGACCATGGTTCCATTTGATGTTCGCGGCCTGAATCTGGATCTGATGAACGATGAAGAAATCGACTGGCTCAACAACTACCACAAGACTGTCTATGACACCATCGCCCCGCGCCTGAGTGAAGAAGAGGCTGCCTGGTTAAAAGAAAAGACTGCACCGATTCATCGTTAATCGATACAGTCTGATACTCTGACTTTGGATCGAAAACAGGCCAGATTGAAACCTTTCAGCCGATCTGGACTGGATTGAATTGGTCTGATCAAGCAGAATGAACGCAAAGAGGCATCTATTGTTTTGGATGCCTTTTTTTGGCGGCTGGAAAGGAGAAAAAATGAAAAAACGTGTCTTTGAATTTACCTGTCCAAACTGCGGTAGTTCCTTTTTCATGGCCCGGGATACTTACCTGATCAAAGATGCAAAATCTCTGGACTATTCCAGACTCAAGGACCATACATATTTTCGCCATCAGTGCCAGAAATGCGAGGTGCTTTTTGATCTAGATTATCCTTTGATCTACCGGGATGGCCAGCGGCGATTCAGTCTGGTCCAGGCCCAGTCGCTGCCCGAAGGGATGGCAGGACAGGTGGTTCTGACGAAAAGTCCGGCCCAGTTTCTCGATGCTTTTTCGATTCTGGATCTGGAACTCGATCCCAGAAGAGTACTGCCGATTCTGATTGCGCTGCGCAAAAGCCATGGTGAAAATACCTATCTTTTCGATTTTGATGCCCAAAACCATCTTCTTTGGTTCCAATCACCGGATGGACCGCTGACAGTCGGGTATTATTGAAGTCAAATTCACACAAACCGATAAAATAGAAGCATCAAATAAGGAGATTTGAATATGAAGAAATTTTTTGACGAATTCAAAGAATTCATTTCCCGCGGCAACGTCATGGATATGGCTGTTGGTATCATCGTGGGTTCTGCTTTCACCGCTATTGTGACTTCATTGGTGAATGATCTGATTATGCCTCTGGTTGGCATCATCACGGGTGGTATCAACATTTCTGACCTGGCCGTAACCGTAGGGACTGCCGACCTGAAATATGGTTCGTTCTTACAGGCAGTGATCAACTTCCTGATTATTTCTTTCGTTGTCTTCAGCATGGTCAAAGCCATGAATGCAGCGAAAAACAAAGCCGAAGCGCTTGCCGGCAAGAAAAAAGCCGAGGAAGAGAAAAAAGAAGAAGAAAAACCAGATCCCCAGATTGTTCTGCTTACCGAAATCCGCGATCTGCTCCAGAAAGAAGAGAAATAATCTCGACTCTCAAATTTGGATTCTGACCAGAATGAATCCATTCTCACAATTCATCCAACAAAATCTAACCAACAAAAAACGGATGGCTTTCCTGATGGAAGGTCATCCATTTTTTTTGAACCCATATTGGAATGATTAACCTGAAATCGATGAAACTTGAAATCAGAAAGGACACGGTGTCTGCTTTAAAGAGAAGTGCAGATTTTGAGTGTTGAATTGAGGGGAGTACTGGACTCAGACTTGCCGGGGATTACTGGTTCTGGTCCTGGTGTTCTAAAAAGAAGCGGGTTTCCATCAGACGCTTGGCAGCCTGGCGGATGGTGAAACTGTTGACCACCAGAGCCAGACGGACATAGCGCCGGCCTTCTTCTCCTAACGCATTGCCGGGGGTAACCAGAATGCCGGTATCATTGAGCAGCTTTTTAGCAAAGACATAGGAATCTTCATATTCATCTGGGATTTTCGCCCAGACAAACATCGTTCCGGCAGGCAGATGAATCGGCCAGCCGGCAGCGGTAAATTCCTTTTCGATCAGTTCACGGCGGGCCATATACGTTTCACGGGTCTTCTTGACAATATCCTTGCCGATTTTCAGGGCCGTAATGCCGGCATATTGAACCGGAATGAAAATGCCGTAATCCAGATTGGATTTAAGCTTTTTGTATTGGGCAATGACTTCTTTATTGCCGCAAAGAACGCCAAGTCTGGCCCCGGCCATCCCATACGATTTAGAGAAAGAATTCAGCTCAACACCAACTTCACTTGCACCTGGGAAGGATAAGAAACTCTGACCGGGTTCGCCTTCAAAGACAAGATCGGAATAGGCATTATCATAAACAACCAGGATCTCGTTGTCGTGGGCAAAACGGATCAGTTTTTCAATAAACCAGTCTGGAGCCGTAGCGCCAGTTGGGTTATTCGGGTAGCAGACAATCATCATTTTGGCTTTGCGGCGGGATTCTTCATCAATCGCATCAAAGTCAATGAGAAAGTCGTTTTCTTCTTTGAGCGGCATGTAAATGATGTCAGCCTGCGCGATATGGGGAGCATCGACATAGGCAGGGTAGTAAGGATCCTGGATCAGAATGCCATCATGCGGATTGCAGTAAAGCAGCGGCAGGTTGACTAAAGCCTCCTGGGAGCCCTGCAACAGGCAGATTTCATCCTGTTCGAGATGGACGCGATAACGTGTCTGGTACCATTTCTGAATGGCTTCAATCAGCTCAGGGAGTGGGTCTACCGCATAGCGGTAATTGCCTGGATGTCTGGCTTCGATGCATAACGTCTGAATGACCGAAGGTGCAGGCGGGATATCGGGAGAACCCAGGGTAAAATCCAAAACCCGGGTACGGGTATTCTTTTCAAATTCCTCTTTTTCAGCGCGCAGATCGGTAAAGACCGATGTCTGCAAAAAATCCATTCTTCTGGCAATGTCCATAAAAAAACCTCCAAAGCATCTGCCTGATATGCAGCAGGTTCATACGACAGATGCACTGTGTTCATTCTAACAAATCCCCCCTTAAAAAGTTCTGAATGTTTTTCTTGCCTTTTCAATTCGTTTCCGTTATTCTGTTCAAGTCGTAAGGCAGACGCCGCTTCGAAAAGGGCCTCGAAAAAATAAAAAAATCGAGTTGCACTTCTCAAACGAATCTGTTAGAATATACGAGCGCTTAGGGGTATAGTTCAATGGTAGAACAACGGTCTCCAAAACCGTTGATGTGGGTTCAACTCCTGCTACCCCTGCCATTTCGAAAGTATCGGTATCTCATCACTGAGGTGCCGTTTTTTTTTGCTTTTGTTCTTCTATGCTTCTGTGTTTTTTTATTTTTTTGAAAAGACGAAATCCAGCTTGTTGCCTGGAGTTGAAATAAGGAAAAATGGGCAGAAAGTGAACTGGAAAGACGCTGAACAGAACCGGATTGAAAAAGGAAAACGCCCTTTTGCATTCCAGAACAAGTTTTTAAAGAGTTCTGCGAAAATAAGACCATCAGGAGGAAGTTCTTATGCATGAACAACAGGCAATCCTGCAAATCGAACAGGCAGCAGGGCGTGAATATACATATCTGGGGGAGGATAAGAGTTTCTTCAACAGCATCGGTCATTTTGAAGTGCTCGACGATATGAACTGCTGCGCCCCTACAAATTCGGTTCTGTTTGCGTTTTATACCAAAAACCGCAGAAAAGTCATGAGCGCAGAAGATTTTCTGGAATTTTTTGCCCATTGTCTGGAAAGAAAAGAGAGTCCAGAAAACGAATAAATTCGAATCCATCGAATGATCAGGAATCTGCAAAAGGCGGCTCGTGAATACCCGGTCAGAAAGAGAAGTCGTTTTAGTGGAAAAGCCAGAGAGACTCCGGTATTCTTGGAAAACGAACCCAAAACTGAAGAACAAGAAAAAGGCAGGCCAGATCCTCGAAAGGATCCGGCCTGCCTTGATTCATTTTGAGACAAAATGGGTTTGATTCATTCAGTGGACTGCCCGCAAAACTAAGCAGCCTGGTGAGCCGCTTCAGTTTCCTGGGCGGTTTTGGCGGCATCGGCACTTGCCTTGTTGGCCGCAATCAGAGCTGGCAGTTTGTGTTTGGCGTAGCGGTAGAACATGAAGGCAGTCGTAACGGAGGCAACAACATCCGAGATCGGTTCAGCCAGGAATACCGCAAAGACTTTGTCTGGGATAAACGTTGGGAGAATGTAGATCAATGGAATCAGCAGAATGATTTTTCTGAAGACAGCCAGAAACAGGGAAGTCTTTGCGTTGCCAAGAGATACAAATGTCTGCTGGCAGGCAATCTGCATGCCGAAGATACAAATTCCAGCAATGTAAATGCGTAAAGCCCAGCTTGTGTATTCAATCAGCTCTGGAGTTGACGTAAACATCCGGGCCATCATTCCTGGTGCGATTTCGCAAAGCAGGCAGATACTGATGGAATACGTTAAGCAGCAGGTCAGCAGCAGTCTGAATGTATGCAGGACACGATCTTTGTTACCCGCTCCAAAGTTATACGACAGAATTGGCTGGCCGCCCTGACAAAGCCCTTGCAGTGGAAGAACCGCAAACTGCATCACGGAAGACAGAATGGTCATCGAACCAACGGCTAAGTCGCCGCCATAGCGCATCAGCGAAGTGTTGAAACTGATGGTCAGCAGGCTTTCGGTAATCTGCATGATGAAGGGGGACAGACCTAAAGCCAGACATGGACCAAGAATCCGGAAGTTCAGACGCATATATTTCTTCTGAATGTGCAGATAGGAGTGTTTCGAGTTTAAAAACCAGAGCACGAAGATGGCGGAGACACTCTGGGAAAGAATGGTAGCCAGAGCAGCCCCTTGAACCCCCATGTTGAACACGAAGATAAAGATCGGGTCCAGAACAATGTTTAACAAAGCGCCAATACATACAGTGGCCATGCCCCACATGGAGTAGCCCTGAGCATTGATAAACGCATTCAGACCTAAAGCAACCTGAACGAAGATGGTTCCCATCGCATAAATCCGGATATAGCTCCAGGCATATGGCAGCGTGGTTTCACTCGCACCAAAGGCAAGAAGCAGATCCTGACCGAATATTTCAACAATTACAGTCAGAATCAGGGCAATGAGGACCAGCAGAGTAAACGAACCGGAAAGAATCCGTTCAGAGGTTTCTTTATCGTTGCGGCCTAAAAAGATCGCCGCCCGCGGGGCAGCCCCCATGCACACCAGCGCCGCAAACGCGGAAACGGTGGTGATCAGCGGCATCGTAACCCCAAGTCCGGTCAGGGCTGCGTAGCCGACGTTTGGAATGTGCCCAATGTACATCCGGTCAACAATGTTATAGAGAACATTGATGATCTGGGCGGTAATACAGGGAATCGCCAGTGAAAACAGAAGTTTGCCAACGGGTGCGGTTCCCAAATCCGGTTTAGCGGATTGGTTCTTTTTCATAAGATCAAGTTTTCATCCTTTCTTTATTTCCAGTACGCTTATGACGCTATGGAAATTGTACGTTGATTGATTCACTTTTTACAGTGCTCAAAATCGGCTTAAAGCCAGACGGTGCTGAATCTGGCAGTTGATCTGAGAACAGGCAAATGAAAGGCGTAACCAGAGGGCAGATGATTAGAATGGAACCAGAAACAGCTGCCCAGTCAGTCAAATTGCTTGTCTGTAGATCAAAAAGAATCCAGATAGGATGATATCATCTGATTCTGATTAAAGGATTTCAATCCATCATAAGGAAACCGCTGCAAGATCGGTGCGTTCTGTTGGATTTTGAAAGCAAGACAAGGCAATCAAGGAGTTCTATGTCAAAAATCGTTCCGAACTATTCTTTCCAGCAGGGAATGCTGCATGTCCACATTTTTTCCTGTAAACAACCCGATGCCCCCATCATTTATCTGCATGATCTGAATGGCTATGGCCGCCAGATTCTTCCCCTTTTAAAAGACTATCCATCTTTTCATCTGGTGACGATCACCATTCCTGACAATCTCTGGTCGCACATTCTGGCTCCATGGAATACACCGGTCGGCTTTCCAGAATATGTCGCCTGTACCGGTGGTGCGCCGCAATACCTCAAAACATTTGTGGAAGAAATCATTCCGCATGCGGAAAGCCTGCTGCCGCCTGTTTCATGGCGGGGAATTGCAGGCTATTCGTTAGCCGGTCTGTTTTCGATTTACGCGATGTGCGAAACCGAGTTGTTCGACCGGGTTGCCAGCGCCTGTGGTTCGCTGTGGTTTCCAGACTTTGAAAACTGGTTTACCCGCCACCTTCCTTTGAGACTGCCAAAATCTGTCTATTTTTCTTCAAGCCGGAATGAATACTATACCACCAATCCATTTCTGGCCCCAAACCAGAAAACAACTGAGTCCATTCAACACTGGCTGGACCGCCACCATGTCCAGACCACCTTTGTACTCAATCCTGGAAACCATTATCAGGATGCCATCCCCCGAACAGCGGCCGCTGTGGGCTGGATTCTTGAAAATCCGCGCGGCTAGAGTGAAAATTAATTTTCAATCGAAAGGTGAAGGAAGGATCTTAATGGATCGCCTTCCCTTTTTTTCATGTCGTTTTTCATGCGGCGTCAGGCCAAAGAAAGTCGAAAATACACGCAGGGCCGCAGGGACACAGGGGCACAGAGAAGATCAATGAAAAAAACGCCCCCGGTCAGGAAAGGCTGGATCCGGGATCTGAATGAAGGCTGAAAAGAGCAGGATTTCTTTGGGACATGCCGCTTCTTGCCAAAACGCTTGTTTTGAATGAACCGGATTTGGTGATTTTTTTGCGGAAAAGAGATGGAATTGACTGGCTGTAAGGGATCACTGACGACTGTACAAAACAAATAGTGTGGTTTTTCGTATAATTGAACCATCCGTAACTTTATGGAACTCTTCCATAGAGGCGGTAAAGCGGATATTTCTGCTTTTCCAATGGTATCACTGCCATTTTTACAGATCGTTTTGCGGCGATTGCCAGAAATGATCTGTCTGATTGACGATTTTAAGTCAGATTTTGCATAAGAAAGGAGGATCTGATGTCGAGAGTCAAGAGTTGGATGAGCAAGATCCAGGCAGTGGGCGATCGTCTTTATCGTCCCTTTACAAAAATTAAGAGTCTGCCGTTGCGGGCAGTCGTTGTTTCTTTGTGCCTCAGTTCTGTGATCTGGTTTGCGGCCGCTCTGATCATTCGACTGGCCCCTTTTGGGGATGAGTCTTTATGCACCAATGACGGGTATGCGCAATATATGCCGTTTTTATCGGAATTCTGGTCAGTCTTCAAAGAAGGCGGGTCAGTGCTCTACTCGTGGCATGGCGCTCTGGGGTCAAATTTCTATCTGACCATGGCTTATTACCTGTTCAGCCCCTTCAGCTTTCTGGTGCTGCTTTTTGACAAAGC
This sequence comes from uncultured Allobaculum sp., assembly GCA_910579655.1. GTDB lineage: Bacteria > Bacillota_I > Bacilli_A > Erysipelotrichales > Erysipelotrichaceae > Allobaculum. Next base: position 64,566 of record CAJTVE010000004.1, read on the forward strand.
ACAGATTCCAAGCGCAGCCAATCTGATCATCATTCTCAAGAATATTCTTGTGATTGTGATCATGGCCTGGTATCTGGCGACCAGAAATGCCCGCAAGAATGGCATTGCGCTGGCGGTTGCCTGTGCGATGGCTTATGGCTTTGGGTATTACTTTTTAGGCTATGCGGTCAATTTCATGTGGATGGATTCCATCGCCCTGACGCCATTGATGCTTTATGGTCTGGAGCGGATCAATACCCGCAAAGGACGATGGTTTTATCTGCTTTCCTTAGCGGGAGCAATTTTGATGAACTTTTATATGGGCGCCATTCTGTGTATTTTCCTGTTTCTGTATTTCGTGGTCATCGAATGGAAATGGAACAGGGAAGGCTGGAAGGCGGCCGGGTGGTTTGCCGCCTGTTCGATCAGTGCGGCCCTTTGTGCGGGCATCATTTTATTTCCGGTGATTTATGGCATGCTCATGGCCAATGCTTCACGCATGAGTCCGCCGGATTTTGAAATTTTCAATGACTGGAAGTATTTCTTTTCCAGACTGCTGCCGGATGCAGGCGTGGTGCGCATTACCCATAATCGCGGAACAATCAATCTGTATATGGGCACGGCTGTACTCTATGGCTGTCTGCTCTATCTGTTTTCACCCCAGCCATCCAGAAGAACCAAATACGGCCTGTTGTTTTTATGCCTGCTCTATCTTGCCGCCACGCAGATCAGCTGGCTGAACTACGCGTTTCACGGTTTCTACCTGCAGCGCCAGGTTCCAAACCGGTTTGCCTTTTTGGTGGTCTTGCTGGCGACACTCATGATGGAATCGGGTTTCCAGTCGATTAAAAAGCTGAAGTTCTGGAAGATTCTGAGTGCAGGGATCATCAGTGCCGTGTATTTTGGAGTGATTGTGGCCCTCACCGACAAGGATCGGCTCTGGCTGGCCTTTCTGCTTCCAGCTGTCTGTGTTCTTTATCTGCTGGCGGCCATGCTCAGACGCCGCAAGGTCATCAGCCTGCTGGTGGCGGTTGAAAGTGTTGTTGGCCTGACGATGGTTGCTCCAGGTTCGCTGGATGAAAGCTTTACGAATATGTCGGCTTACATTGAAGCGGCAAGAATGACTCCAGGAGGCCGGGCGGAGATCGAATGTTCAGATATTGCCAATGCGCCAACGCTGTATGGCATGAATGGGGTATCAGCCTTTAACTCGGTCATCAACCCGAAAACAGCTTCCTTGCTTGGCAAGCTGGGCTTTGCGAGCGGGGAAAACTATTATCGCTTCTTTGGCTACAACCCATTGAGTGCTTTGTTCTTTAATATCCGCTCCATCACAACCAAAAAGAATGCTGTTCTTCCGTATCCATACGTTAAGACGGTGGAAGTCCAGGACATGGAAGTCTGGACTTCACCTTATGAAATCCCGATTGGTCTTTGCCTGGAAGACCCGGATGTAATTTTGAGTTCATCCAATAAGTTCGACAACAACAACGAACTGTTCCCAGATGCCTTTATTGACTATGAACTCACCGCCAAAGGCAGCGGCGACAGCACATTCAAGAGGGAAGATGGCGTTTATACATTCACTGACATCAAAGCGGATGATCTCAATGTCCTGACGCTTGATCCCGTAGAAGCCGACAACTTCTATCTGTATGCCAAAGTTGATGGCACCAAGAAATTTACGGTTACGTACAATGGCAAGATCATGGCTGACAATAAATACGAAGGCAACATGGTCTACATCGGTGATGTTCTTCCTCAGGATAAGATCCAGATCAGCTTTAAAGCGGAATCGGATAAAGAAAAAGCAACAGTTCGACTGCAAGGAGCGATCCTGCCCAATGCTCACATTGAAGCTGCGGCTGAGTATCTGATTGGCAACGGTCTGAAAGAGGAAAAGATCGACAAGAATGTCATTACGGGCACTTACCATACCGACCACGAACAAACGATGATCTTTACGGTTCCATTTGATGAAGGCTGGAAAGCCCAAGTCAATGGCAGACGAGTGGAAACTTCGGCCTGGCAGGATGCCCTGGTTTCTATTCAGGTTCCCGAAGGCGACAGTGAAATCAGGCTCGTCTATATTCCAGCAGGCCTGAATCTGGGAATCTTTGCGAGTGTACTTGGTGGAATCAGTGCGGCTCTGATTCTGGTGGGCCCCTATGTCATGGATCGCAAAAAACAAAAAGCCGCCAGAGCCAATCCGCCAGAAGCCAATGGCGACAGTTTTGGAGTGCCTGGCTATCCGGTTTATTTTGGTGAGGATGCCAGACCATCCACGGTTGTTGATCTTTCGGAAATCCGGCAGGAAATGCCAGCTCAAAGAGAAGAAGAGCTGCAGACGATCTTTGACGAACCGCAGGAAGATCTCGAACCAGCAGAAAAATCTGGTCAGCCAGAAATTTTTGAAGAATCGAAAGATTTGGAAGATAAGGCTGCCACGAACGTAGCCGAGCAATCAGGAAATCCTGAAAAATCAAAAGAAGTTGAAGGCCAGTCCCAAAATGGACGGATTTTAACAGATAGTTCACAAACACCAGAGAAAAAAGTCGAAAGTTCTGGAGACCAGAATTGACCCATTGAACCGGCAGAAGACGAAAATCAGAATCTCAATTGACGAAAGAGGGATTTTCAGTCGTCTGAACGTCACCTTCTCAGATCACGAAGCACACCTGTCTTTGCAAAGAAATACTTTGCAAGGACAGGTGTGCTTTTTTCGTGTTCAAGAAAACAGGAATCGGCATCAGAAACCAAAAAAGAGAGAATACGCCCTCAATCAGAGAGAACACAGATCCTCTGCGTCTAACTTCCGTTTCAGTCTGGTCAATGAGCAACAGAGAAGATCTGAAAATAAGACTATGCTAACTTAAACAGCGAGAAACGCCATTTTTTGGCAGTAAATGACTGTTTCTCTGTTAAAAACAACTGATTCCAATCTGAATCCAATTATAGAGGAAAAAACTGCCTGTCTTCCAGTTGACTTCAGCCATTTATCGCCTGCTGAAGAGTGGATTCAGACTGGATGCGATACCGATGCCGTCAGCAGCTTTGAAAAGAGAGAGGCCTTTGACTAAGCTGCTGCCAGGCAAAACAGCCTATGCTGTTTGAAAACTAGAAACCAATATTGGCAAGACCAATTACAATTAAAGGAGAATTTTATGAGCAATCAAGAAACAATGTTCTGTTTCCAGTGTCAGGAGACGGCCGGCAATCGCGGCTATACCCGTGTTGGTGTCTGCGGAAAAACGTCCGATGTGGCCGCTATGCAGGATCTTCTGATCGATACCACCAAAGGATTGAGTGCGATCACCACTGAGCTGCGCAAAGAAGGAAAAGCAGTCGATCAGGATATCAACCACCTCATCAGCCTGAATCTGTTTACCACCATTACCAATGCCAATTTCGATCGGAAAGTCATCGAGATGCGCATTGAAAAGACTCTTGAAAAAGAAAAAGAGCTGCTCAGCCAGCTTGAAGACACATCCGCTTTGCCTGAGGCATCCCTCTGGCAGGGTGGAAAGGATGAATATATGGACCGGGCAGGCAAGGTTGGTGTGCTGGCAACAGAAAATGAAGAGATTCGCTCTTTGCGCGAATTGATTACTTACGGTTTAAAAGGCCTGGCTGCCTACTCCAAGCATGCCAACGCTCTGCTCAAAGACAACGAAGAGGTCGATGCCTTCATGCAGCGTGCCCTGGCCGATACCCTGGATGATTCGAAGAGTATCGAAGATCTGGTTGCTTTAGCCCTGGAGACAGGTAAATATGGTGTTGATGGCATGGCTTTACTCGATGCAGCCAACACCGCTGCCTATGGCAATCCGGAAGTGAGTGAAGTTGAGATTGGAGTGCGCAATCGGCCGGGTATTCTGATTTCCGGCCACGACTTGCGGGATCTGGAAATGCTTCTCGAACAGAGTAAAGACAGTGGCGTCGATATCTACACTCACTCTGAAATGCTTCCTGGCCATTACTATCCAGCGTTCAAGAAATACGATCACTTCGCGGGCAACTATGGCAATGCCTGGTGGAAGCAGAAAGAAGAGTTTGAATCCTTCAATGGTCCAATTGTCATGACCACCAACTGCATTGTCCCGCCAAAAGACAGCTACAAAGACCGTTTGTGGACTACAGGAGCAGCCGGATATCCAGGATGTCGACACATTCCAGGAGAAATTGGCGAAGAAAAAGATTTTTCGGCTGTCATTGAACAGGCAAAACAATGCAAGCCGCCAGTTGAAATCGAACAGGGTTCCATTGTGGGCGGTTTTGCGCACAATCAGGTTTTCGCACTGGCAGACCAGATTGTCGAGGCGGTTCAGTCCGGTGCCATCCGCAAATTTGTCGTGATGGCAGGCTGCGATGGCCGGATGAAATCTCGCGAATACTACAAAGAGTTTGCCGAAAAACTTCCAGAAGATGTCGTGATCTTGACCGCCGGCTGCGCCAAGTATAAATACAACAAGCTTGATCTTGGTGACATCAACGGCATTCCGCGGGTTCTGGATGCCGGTCAGTGCAACGACAGCTACTCTCTGGCTTTGATTGCCTTAAAGCTCAAGGAGTTTTTTGGTCTGGAGGATATCAATGATCTGCCACTGGCTTTCAATATTGCCTGGTATGAGCAGAAAGCCGTCATTGTTCTGCTGTCGCTGTTATATCTTGGTGTCCATAATATCCATCTTGGACCAACTCTTCCAGCGTTCTTGTCGCCAAATGTTTTGAAAGTACTGATCAATGAGTTCAATATCGGCGGCATTACCAAAGTGGACGAAGATCTGAAAACGATGATTGGCTGAATCGGTTCACAACGCATCTTGGTACACAATGCAATGCGTTCTGATTTGTAAAGGATGCAGAATACAAAAATACGGCAAGCTTACAGAATAGATTTCTGCAAGCTTGCCGTATTTTTTGTTTGTGTGTTTTGCTCCTGCCTGAGCTTTTGTTTTTAATTGTGTGTTTTTACTCTTGCTCAGATTTTTACTGCTTCTTTTCTTACTTGAAGACAACAGTCAGCGGATCCCGGCTGGCGGGATATTTGCCTTCCAGCTCGTCGATGGCCTCCATTTCATTTGGGGTCAGTTCACAGTCAAAGACATCGAGATTGGACTGGATCCGATCGGGATGAACGGATTTGACCAGGGGCAGGGTGTTTTTTTGCAGGGCATAACGGACGCACACCTGGGCGACGTCTTTGCCATGGTCTTTGGCAATGATGCGCAGCAGCGGCTCTTCTAATACTCGCCCGCGTCCTAACGGGCTCCAGGCTTCAACCAGGATGCCATGCTTTTTGCAGTACTCTAATGTTTCAGGCCATGTGCAGCCGGGGTGAAATTCAATCTGGTTGACCATTGGGACAATTTCCATTTTCATCAGCGGATCGAGCTGCTGGGGCAGAAAGTTGCACACGCCAATGGCTTTGACTTTTCCTTCTTTATACAGATCAATCATCGCTTTCCAGGAGTCCTGGTTGATCTGGGACCAGGTATCCGGATATTCAACCGGATTGGCCGGCCAGTGAATCAAGAACAGATCCAGATAGTCCAAGCCCAGTCTTTGCAGGGAATCCTGGCAGGATTGTCTGACGGCATCGTAGCCGCGGTGGTCATTCCAGACTTTGGACACCACAAAGAGATCTTTGCGGTCCAGCCCGCTGCTGGCGATAGCTTTTCCTACGCCTTCTTCATTTTTATAGAAAGCTGCTGTATCAATATGGCGATAACCCGCATCCAGAGCGTCTTTGACCACCTGGCAGACGGCTTCGTTATCGATCAGATAGGTTCCAAAACCGGGGGCGGGAATATGAGTTTGATTGGAGATCGTGAAATATTTTTCGTTGGAATATTCCATGGGCACAGTTCACTCCTTCTTTATTTACGATCATGTTTGCGATCATACAGGATCTTGCGATCCCGGTTACGATGGCGGATCCAGTTTCCGACGATCCAGGTTCAGTTCTGGAGTTCTGTCTTTTTGTCGGTTCAGGCCCAAAAGACAGTAAGCTTCAGAATTAATCTTGTTTTTCAGTCTGGAAAGGAGAATGGATCCGTCAGATAAACCACTATCAGTATAGGCAACAATGTTAAAAAGAACATTGAAAGGCGTCAGGATAATGACAGCGTAAGAAATCTGACCACTTGTTCACTTTAAAAGCCAAAGCCATGCCCGCCTGGCCTCGATCAGAAGATAAGATCGGATGCGGCAGCCAAGGGACCAGCTTTTTGCAGACTGGAAAGGAAAAGCAATCAGTAAAGGCATCCGGATATCCAATAACGCCATGAGCCTATCGTTTTACTTTTTAGCGCAGCTTCGAAAAATATGCCGGGCAGATGCTCTTTAAAATGTAAGAGGAAAGATAAATGAGCCAGATCGGCCAAATTGGTCAGGAAAATGGGCATGGGCGGTGGAGGTTTTGATTTTACTATCAGGCTCGATATACTTATATTCGGTTTTGTTTTTGCAAAATCGATAAGGAGATATGAAGAGTATGAGTACCCAAGTCGTAGTCGGCACCCAGTGGGGTGACGAAGGAAAAGGAAAAATCGTAGACGTTCTGGCCGATCGGGCTGATATGGTCGTTCGCTTCCAGGGCGGAGACAACGCGGGACATACCGTTGTTGTCAATGGCAAAAAACACGTGCTGCATCTGCTGCCAAGTGGCGTATTGCGTGACGAGGCTTTATGCGTCATCGGACCGGGAGTGGTATGCAACCCATTTGTTCTGCTGAAGGAAATGGAAACCCTGAAAGCCAGTGGAATGTCAACGGATCACATCCGTATTTCAGACCGGGCCCAGATTCTGATGCCTTATCACTGCTACCAGGATGAACTGGAAGAAAATTCTGCTTCTCATAAAATCGGAACCACCAAACGCGGGATTGGTCCCTGCTATCAGGATAAATATGCCCGCACTGGCATCCGGTATCACGAATTTAAAGATTTTGAACATTTCAAAGACCGTTTAAAAGAAAATGTAGAACGGAAAAACAAACTGTTCACTGACGTCTATGGCGCCAAACCGATGGACTATGACCAACTGGAAGCTGACTTTGCGGCGATCCACGATCAGATTGTTCCCATGATCATTGAAAGTGTTCATGTTGTGAATGATGCAATTGATGAAGGCAAGAACGTTTTGTTTGAAGGCGCCCAGGCTGCCATGCTGGATATTAACTATGGAACTTATCCATATGTAACCTCCTCCAGCCCGACGGCTGCCGGTGTGACTGTTGGTGCCGGCGTTGCGCCTTCCAAAATCGATCAGGTGATTGGTGTGGTCAAAGCCTATTCTACCCGTGTTGGTGAAGGTCCATTTGTCACGGAACTGCTCGATGAACAGGGTGACTGGCTGCGTGAACATGGATTTGAATTTGGCGCTACAACGGGCAGACCTCGCCGTTGTGGATGGGAAGATCTGGTTGTCATCAAACATGCCAATACCATCAATGGCCTGACGGATATCGTTTTAACGAAACTTGATGTTCTGGGCGGCCTGGAGGAGATCAAAGTCTGCATCGGTTATGACATCGATGGCGAAATCATCGACTATGTTCCATCCGACCAGATGGATGTCGCCAAAGCGCGTCCGGTTTACAAGACCCTTCCAGGCTGGAAAGAAGACATTTCTAAATGTACCACATGGGAAGAACTGCCACAGGCAGCCCGTGAGTATGTCCAGTTCACTCAGGACTTCACCGGGGTACCTGTTTCCATGATTTCCGTTGGCCCGGACCGCATCAACAATATTTATCTGGGCAGCAGACTTCTGCCAAAAGAAGACTAGTTGAACAGATCCAGCTCAATCTAAGACAAGCAAAGCCGCCGATCGAAAGACCAGCGGCTTTTTGAGTGGAAGAAAACAGGGAAAACGAAAAGGGAAGGAAACAAAAAGGTCGGAAAAGAAAAATCAATTCAGAGCAGTAACCATGCTTTGGCTTCTTCACTTGAACTGTTCCAGGTCTGCTTCCTGACTTTATCTTCTGTAGGTCTGCTTCCTGACTTTTACTTTTTGCCGGATGGAAACTGGAAGGCATACATCAGAATGCTTCCGGCAATTGCGGCATTGAGTGATTCAAAGGAAGCCATTTCGATATGGACCAGCTGGGAGCATTGCTCAAGCAGCTTTGGACGGATGCCCTGGCCTTCATTGCCAATCGTGATCGCAAAGGAGTCGGGAATCGCCAGGTCATGGAGTTCTCTGGAGTTTTGATGTAAAGCAGCACCAAAAACGGGAACATCATTGGACTTCAGCTTTTCAATGGCCTGACATAAATCCTGGCTGATCACTGGAATATGAAACAAAGCCCCCTGTGAGGACTGGATCGTTTTGGGTCCATATGGATCGGCACAGTTTTCTGACAGGTAAACGGCTTCCAGGCCAAAGCTGACGGCCGAACGGATCAGCGTGCCTAAATTGCCGGGATCTTGCAGATGGTCGAGCAGCAGGACCTTACGGGGTGTCAAATCCAGACTGATTTGGGGCTTCTGGCATACGCCAATGTAGCGGGCGTCACTTTTCTGGGCGGAGAGCTTGTTTAAAACGGGCTGGGAACAGAAAGTCACTGGTGCATCTGAAAAGACAGGCTGGTCAGAAAGCTGATAAACGTGTTCGAGCAGTCCTGCCTGGCTCGCTTCTTCTAACAGATGCCAGCCTTCAACTAAAAATCGGCCGGACTGATCGCGTTCCTTCTTGGTTAAAAGACGGGATAACGCTTTAATGGTGGAATTTTGCGTAGATTCGATTTTCATAGTTTCAGTTTAGAAAGGGCACGATTTTGAGTCAATTGAAAGGGCCGTTGTTGATTTAAAGCATTGAATTGTTACAATGATTCCAAGCGTCGAAGGAACCGTGGCAGATTCAGGCGGCTTGCAGAGAGTCCTGGGGTGGTGAAACAGGGCAGCCAAGTGTCTGTGAATTCATTCCGGAGCAGGAGGATAAAACCTCCCCGTTTCATACGGATATCATGACAGAGTGTGTCAATTCAGGACGAAGCGAAATGGTACCGCGGGGAATTCCCCGTTTTCGCATTCGTCCTTTTTTTATTTTTGAAAGGAGAACCTATGCCAAATTTTGAAGAGCTTAAAAGCGAAATCGCAAAACGGTTTGATGAAGCCGATTCGCTGGAAGCTTTAAATGATCTGCGCATTGAATACCTGGGTAAAAAAGGAAAAATCGCGGATCTGATGAAACAGATGAAATCTGTTCCGAAAGAAGAAAAACGTGAATTCGGTCAGGCAGTCAATCAGATCAAGACCGAAACTTCCGCATTATTTGACGAAAAGAAAAAGGCTTTAGAAGCTAAAGCCCTGGAAGAAAAACTGGCCAGTGAAACGATCGATTTAACCCTGCCTGGCCGCAAGCCTGCCCATGGCAACCTGAACCCGTTAACCCTGATCGAACAGGAACTGGAAGATCTGTTCATTGGTCTTGGTTATCAGGTCATCGAAGGGGATGAAGTGGTAGACGATCTCTATTGCTTTGAAAGGGCCAATATTCCTAAGGATCACCCGGCCCGTGACATGCAGGATTCCTTGTATCTGGATCCTGAACACCTGCTGCGGACGCATACCACCGCCATCCAGATGAAAGTTCTGGAGCAGGATGCGCCAAATCCAATTAAGGTTGTCTGCCCAGGCAAGGTTTACCGTCGTGATGATGACGATGCCACCCACTCTCATCAGTTCATGCAGATGGAAGGCTTGGTCATCGGGGAACACGTCCCTCTTTCTGACTTGAAGGGAACCCTGGAATTCTTCGCCCGCAAGATGTTTGGGGAAGAGCGTGAAATCCGTTTCCGTCCTTCCTTCTTTCCATTCACAGAACCTTCCGTTGAAGTTGACGTTTCCTGCCACATGTGCGGCGGAAAAGGCTGCCCGACCTGCAAAGGAACCGGATGGATTGAAATCCTGGGCGCCGGTGAAGTGAACCCGAAAGTGCTGGAAATGGCCGGCTATGATTCAACCAAGATGAATGGCTTCGCCTTCGGTATTGGTATCGAACGTGTTGCCATGCTCAAATATGGAATTGACGATATCCGTCATTTCTACACCAACGATCAGCGGTTCAATGAACTCTTTGATCGGATGGACTAAGGAGGGCAAACGATGAAAATCTCTGAAAAATGGCTCAGACAGTATATGGACTTAGGCGATCTGAGCATGGAAGACGTCGCCAAAGCCATTACCGATGCCGGATTTGAAGTGGAAGACGTCATTCCAATGTCCCAGGGAACCAACCTTGTCATTGGTGAAGTTCTGAGCTGCAAAGATCATCCGAATTCTGATCACCTGCACTGCACAACGGTAAACATTGGCGATGAAATTGTTCCAATCGTATGTGGGGCTCCAAACGTTGCCGCTGGCCAGAAAGTCATCGTGGCCAAGCCTGGTGCAGTTCTTCCAGGTGGTGAAATTAAGTCGGGGGTAATTCGTGGTGAAGTGAGCAATGGCATGATCTGCTCTTTATCGGAACTGGGTGTCGATAAACACGCCTTAAGTGAAGCGCAGTTAGCTGGCATTGAAGTGCTGCCGGAAGATGCTCCGGTTGGATATGACAATCCAAGAGAATATCTGGGGCTGGATGACACGGTTCTGGATGTTTCCTTAACGCCTAACCGTGCGGATTGCCAGGCGGCCTGGAACATGGCAGCCGAAACAGCCGCCATCTTAAAGAAAGACTATAAACTGCCTGAATGCGAAGGGGCTTCGGATGCCGGTGCTGATGTCGATACCCGCCTGGTGGTTCACTCTGAAGCAGCAGGCTGCCCACACTTCTATGGCAAAGTCATTAACTCTGTCACTATCAAGGAATCCGTTCCATGGATGAAAGAACTGCTGCGTGCTTCTGGCATGCATTCGATCAACAACGTGGTCGATATTTCCAATATCGTCATGTTAGAGACCGGCCAACCCATGCACTTCTACGACATCAACGCCCTGCCCGCGCAGGAAATCACGGTCAAAGAAGGCCTGGATTGCGAGTATACCGCTCTGGACGGTGTGACTTACCATCTGCAGCCAGAAGATCTGGTCATCACAACGGAAAACAAACCAATCGGTATTGCCGGGGTTATGGGAGGCGATGACTCAAAGATTGAAGAAACCACAACCGGTCTGATCATTGAATGTGCAAGCTTCAATCCGGTCAAAATCCGCAACACGGCCCGTCGCCTGAACCTCAATACCGAGTCCAGCATCCGTTACCAGAAAGGCATTGAACCACTGGCAGCGAAAAAAGCTATTGACCGTGCGGTTGAGCTGTTGGTTGAATATGCCGATGCCAAAGGAATTGAAAAAACGGTTGAATATGGTTCGGCCAACTTCGTGCCAAGAACAATCACCACAACCTTAGATCTGCTCAATGGCCGGCTGGGCACTGCATTCAGTCTGGAAGAAGTTGTCGACGTGTTTGATCGTCTGAATCTTCAGCCGGTTGTGGAAGGGGAAACGATTACCGTAACCGTCCCAAGCTCCCGTACAGATCTGGAGGGTATGGCCGACCTTTCTGAAGAAGTGATCCGTATGATCGGCTATGATCGTCTGCCTTCGACTCTGCCAGTGATGGAAATGACCGAAGGAAAATTGAACCCCCAGCAGCGTCAGCGTCGTTTCATCCGGACCCTGCTGACCGAAAACGGTCTGCAGGATGCGATCACGTATACTTTGATTTCCAAAGCGAAAAAAGAGGATGCAATCTACGCCACGGGTGAATCTCTCGAACTGCCTGTCCCTCTTTCCGAAGAACGACGCTACTTGCGTACATCCATCCTGCCTTCCTTATTAGAAAGCGCAGCCTGGAACCTTGCCCGCGGCAACAAGAACGTCAACCTGTTCGAGATCTCCGAACTGACAAGCAAATCCGGAGTCATCGAACACCTTGCCATCGTACTGACGGGCAGCCTTGATGAAACCAAATGGCTCAAGGACAGCACCCCGGCTGATTTTTATACGCTTAAAGGTTTGATTGAAGTGTTGCTTGAACGGCAGGGAATTGGTGAAAATCGTCTGTATTTCAAACCGAACAAGAAAGACACAACTCACTTCCATCCAGGCCGTTCCGCTGAGGTGTATATCGGTAAAGATCTGATCGGTCTGATGGGTGAAATTCATCCAACTTATGGGGTTCGCACTGGCGTCAAGAATGCAGTGATTGCGGAACTGGATCTGGACAAAATCCTGAAGACCAAGAAGTCCAAAGTGAAATTCGTTCCTGTTTCCAAATACCCATCTGTTGTCCGTGACCTGGCCTTTGTCGTTGAAAAAGACCTGCCAGCCAGCCGGATCATCGATGTCATCAAACGTTCCGGTAAACTTGACAAAGAATCCGTTGTCCGCAATGTTGATGTCTTCGATGTTTACGAAGGGGAACACGTTGGTGAAAACGAAAAATCGATTGCCTTGACCATGACTTTCCAGTCTGACAAACAGACTCTCAATGAAGAAAAGATCAATACTGTCTTCAATGCCATCATTGATGCGATTCAAAAACAGTGTCATGCCAAACTTCGTTCCGCCTGACCCTGATATCCAGAAATTTAAAAGCAGAGGAAAAAACCTTCAGGTTTTTTCCTCTGCTTTTTTTGAAATTGTCCGGCGGCCTTGCACGCTTAAATCGTGGCAAACAGTGCGGCTCTGTACAATAGTCTGGAGAGATTGGTCAGCCGCCGGCAATCTTGGACGTTTATTCATTCAACCAACCAACCAATGAGTGAGTGAGTGTGGTTTGTTCCTGAGCAGGATAAAACGTCCGCGTTCCATTTCTGATTTTTGAGAGAGCATAACGCCTTTACTCAATAAAGAAGGAAATGAGCAATTGGATATCAAAAAAATCCTCGAAACTGGATTCCGGTCTTCTTCTGTCGATTGCAACAGGAGATTTTTAATCTTCAAAGCTGAGGCCTATCTTGTCGACTGAGAAAGGCGAGTGTCCAAAGTTGAAACATTCAGAAAGGAAGGCTGAGTTTGAGAGTCCGGGAAAAAATTTCGCCAAGTTCTTCAATCAGATCCGGATCCAGCGGGTCGAAAAAGCCCTGGACATCCGAGTCGAGATCAAGAACGCCCATGAGAATATTGGAGGGCTTGAGCGGGATCACCAGTTCGCTTTTGGAACGGGCATCGCAGGCAATATGGCCAGGGAAACTATGGACATCGGAAACAATCATGGGGGCATTGGCATCCAGCGCGGCTCCAATGACTCCCTGATGAGCAGGGATTTTCATGCAGGCGGGAAGTCCCTGAAATGCATCTATATAACAATCGCCAGTTAATGGATTCAGCAAGTATATCCCGGCCCAGGTAATATGAGGATCGGCATGAAATAAAGCGGCAATCTGGTTGACGAGAATGCTGTTGGCGGGCAGGGCAGGATCGTAAAATGATTGCAGCTGACTGCAAAGAGAATACCTGAACAATTCATCAAAACCGACAAATGGCCGGAAACACCTTTAAAGAACGCGTTTCCGGCCATTTTGCTTTTCACCAAACAGGTGAGTGTAAATTGTTCATCATTCCTATACAATATTAGTCACACACACCAAAAAGAAAGGATTTTGAACAATGACACACACCCTGAACAACAGTATGGCCGGTTTTATTCCTGAATGCAACATTTCTTTTAATGGAGGGGATCTTTCTTCCGATACCGGTGCAATTCTCCCTCTCGATTTCATCAATTCTAATCTACTTCTTCAGCCTTATGCAGACCTTCCTTTTTCGGACGAAAGGCAATCCTGCCATCAGAAAAATTCCAACTTCTCTTTGATGAGCCAGCAGGTTTTCAAGTATCTCCTTGGTTACTCATCTCAGGCTGATCAGGAGGTTCTTGCCAAAGACCCAATTCTCTGTCAGTACTTTCAGGGGATTTCTTCCCAAAGCTCTGTCAGCCGTTTTTTCAGCCGTGTCTGTGAAGATACGAATAATGCTTTCTGGCAGATTTTTATGAATCAGGCCTGTCAGTTTATCAGTGCTAACCAGGACGATATTCTTCTCGATGCCGATTCGACAAAAACCGATACCTATGGAAAGCA
>CAJTVE010000005.1 GCA_910579655.1 uncultured Allobaculum sp.
TATCTGGCATCCCACAGACTGCAACAAGGAATTCATTCCAAATAATGTATCGCAATCCAAAGAAGCTCGAAAGCTTAGAACCAACGTTCAATCCCTGCTGGCAATGGGAATGGATCGCGAAGAACTTCTTGAAACGGTCAATACCAGTGCTGATCTCTACGAAAAGAATCTTAAAGAAGAAGCAGTATTTGACCATTTTACTGGAGAAGTCTTAGTAACGGATCCCCCTACCATCAAGAAAGCTAAAACTACAAAGAAAGCTAAAACTACAAAGAGTCTTCACATTTCCGAAAAGAATGTCAAATCAGGGAGCAGTGAACTAATCAAATACGACATAATACCCGCTAGTTAATTGAAACTAACGGGGGAAAGGGGGTACTACACCTTTTTAAAAATTTAAAGAATTAATCATAAATCAATGTGTAGCAAGACCAGCCCCTCAGGCCCCCCTGCACATATGTGATTTCGACTTTAGGGTACTGGCAAGGGGGCCTGAGGGGCTGAATTTTCAAAGTAGAGAGATCTCTCTTTTTGAGAAACAGGGAAGTCAATGTTCAAAACTTTTAAACGACAGGATTTCCGGGCAGAAACTGGACTGCTTTCATCTTCGCGTTCTGGTCGGAGTGTGCAAAATCGCGGGAAAATTGGAGAGATGAAAGCCTTTTTAAGCGGATTTCTTGCCTGCCTTCATGGATTTCTTATACTGATTGAGATCCCTCTAATGTGATAGCGGGACCTTTTTTCAGTGACACGATGTTTAATCAGGTACAATCTGGTTAGATGGTTTGAATCAGAGATTTTCTCTGACGGGATGGACTTGCCTTACATGATAACTGACCGAGAGGAATCCATCTTTAATCAACCTTTCAGCTTAGGTGGGCCGGTAAGAGAATCAATACTGATTTTTTGCGGTTGACTCGCATCACTGAGCAGTAGATATGCCCTTAAGCTCTAATCTTTCAAATCAGAAAGTAAAGCCTAACTATTAAATGTCAAGTGTAAATGCAGAGTAATCAGAAAGAAATCAGTTTTGCCATATGCAGGTACATTTGCCTTGATAGAGAAGGCAATATCTGGATTACGTTTATGTTTTTTGGTAAAAATGGGCGCACTAAAAAGAACTTTACAGAAGCAAAATTTCTGAAAGCAGTTTCACGTGCTTACTGTCAGGAAACAGTCGTGATTCAGACGGATTCCATTGTGGTTTGGGAGCTGTACCTCACCGTATAAACAAACGGATGAATATCTCCAAATTCATCTTCATAGTGATAAACAGCCCTCAAATTCTGCTCTGGAATCTCAGTGGTAATGTTTTGGAAGAACGTTATTCGGGTCTCTTCCGTCAGCTTCAATAGATCTTTGAAATTGATTACGAAATACTCTTTTTCATTTTTCAAAATGGAATAGGTATACCGCAAAAGTTTATTGGCGACGGCGACCAGTGCAAGGAAGTGCCGTTTCTTCTGTCCTGCTTTAAGCCGCTCAAACAGCCGGGCAAGGACAGGGTTATGCCTCCTGGCAAATTCGGCAGCGATGACGACAGCGTGCCGCAGGTAGCTGGAACCATTTCGGGAGATCTGCCCTTCTGTATGGACAGAAGATCCAGAACGCTTATTCACCGGGTCCAGCCCTGCATAAGCAATTAAGGCGTCAGCACTTTTAAACCGCCCAATATCCATTACTTCAGCCAATACGGTAGTGGCTGTTACTGGCCCAAATCCAGGCATGGAGAGCAGGGCCTGATAGCCAGGCAGCTTTTGACCAAGTTCATGCAGTCTGGCCTTAGAAGCCACCAGAGATGCTCGCAGGGCCATGAGGTGTTCTACGAGGTCTCTGATGATTCTGCGATCAGATTCAGTCGGCTCAGTCTGGCTGAGCGAATCCTTGCAGGCTGCAATCAGCTCGTCCACCTTCTTTTGGCCAAAATGGTTCTTGCTTGCCTTCTGAACCAGTTCCAGTAGTTCCAGATTATCGGCGTGGATGATATCATAGGTGCTGGGATATACAGCTAGTGCCTTCAGAAACGTCATCCCTGTCCCGAGTACTTTGGCGAGTTCCGGACAGTGAATATCTGCCATACCAATCAGGCGCGTGGATTCTTGAGTTTCCATCTTCTTAACCTGGTGGTAGCGATGAGTTTCAGATTTTACTTCACTGTAATCCCTTTTTTCGTGGGCAAATGAAGGACTCACTGTTTTGAAATCGCGTTCATAAGCGATGATCTGGGCAATGGACTGGGCATCAAGCGGATCAGACTTGCTTCGTTGGTGCAGCTTGCACCAGCTGTTAACGTAAGACGGCTTAAGGATCAGGATCTGTTCCTTTTCGCCAGCCAGGGAGGACAGGTAAGTATAGAAGGTGCGGTAGTAAATACCGGTATCTTCCATAGCGTAGACGATTCGGGTACACTGCTCGTCTGTGTAACTTAAGATGGTCCGACGGAAGTCTTCGACTGAAGATTTAGTGAACTCTACCTTGATTCTTTTCCGACGCATCTGGTCCTTTCTGGATCTGTCAGGATAGACCAGAAGAAGAGCTGCATCAGCTTTTCCTTTGGCGATGTCGATGCCGACATAAGCGATACATTCGGGCTTAGCTTTTTTCATATACGGTAACCTCTCGTAATCAGTTTTGAATTGCACCTCTCTATCAAGACAAACGCAGCCTCGCAAATGGGCAGACACTGATGAAATCAGGCTGAAACTAACTTATTCGAGTATTCGGAGAAGTCTTGAACTTGAGGAATAAGGCTTTATTAGGCGGACATTCGCAAGAAGCCGCAAGGAGAATGACGATAACCTTGGTTCAAAACAGGACCATTATCTTAGATAAAGAAAATGAGAGCAACTCGACCAGGAGTCAGGCGAGAATTTCCTTGGGCTAACCTCCATGGGGATTAGCCCAAGGAAACCCCATCTGTTGGAGACTCACTTGGTTCTGATTACTCTCATACAATACGAGAGAGAAAATACATTTATTCTCATGCTGAAGCAGGTTTAGGATTCACGACAGAAGTTAGAGCCTGCTAAACTTGTATAAGAAGCAGAAACCCGAAATTCAGTTTTTCATTCTGCTTTGATTTTTCAATGACAGAATAACCAGCGGCCGCTTTCGGCCTGCTGCTTTCTCAATTCCTTGCTGCAGACCTGCTGTTTTGGACCCGTACAGACCTCTTGTTCTGGATCGACCGATTTTATCAACAGACGATCTGCCTGACTTTTCAGTCCCATATCTTTTTTTACGAAAAGCCAGCCCGCAGGGAGAAAGTGATATCTGTCCAGCTGTACTCTATCAATCAAGAACATACAGATCCGATTGGACCATCAGTCTTTTCTTCGCGAGATAAGAGATCGGATCTTGAAACAAACTCAATCTTAAGGAAAGGTTTCTGTACCCTGTATAGAGCCTGGATTCCATGCCCAACGGAAAGGAGGCAAGCGCAATTCCTTCCCCAATCTCGTACTTTCGGGGGCATTCCTTGCGCAAACTCGATGAAATTTAAAAATATCCTGTCTATTGCGTTATCCGCAGCCATGCTTTGCACGACTCTGGCCGGATGTCAGCAACAGTCTAACAATACAGAACCATCCGTCACACCATTAAGCCTGATGGAAGAGATCAATACCAAAAATGTCATTGACGGCAGTGGGGATATGCGTGTCTGGTATCAGATCAATCCAAATCTGTTTACCCGCAGCGCAGATGAACCTGGAACACTGAACATCGTCAGCGATTATCTTGAATATCTCTCCGATGGCAATACGAAAACCATTGAAGACGACCTGAATCTTTCAGGTGTTTTACTGACCAACCTGATTTATACAGATGAATCTTCCACGACCAAAGAATTCAGCCAGATCAATCCAGCGCTTGGAAGTGATGAAGACCTGGCTGCATTCTGCGAAAAATCTAACAACCTTGGCATGCCGGTCATGATCTCGATTGATGTGACGAGCATCTCCACCGAAAACAGCCAGTTTCTTGCCTTGCAGGATCTGATCAACAACCTGCAGGATGGTGAAGATCCATTCGTAAAGGATCCAGTTCTGATGGGTGAATTTTATGTTGAAAAAGATAAGAACGAAGAAAACTGGATTCAGATTGGATCTTCCCCTTACTACTACCTGGCTCTGCCCCAAAGCAGCATTCCCCGAATCAACCTGGACAGCCATGTGTGGAAGCAGTTTTTGATCAGCGCGATTGAGCATTACTTCTCTCTTGGCGTGAGCGGCTTCTGCGTAACTGACTATAACAATCTCTATGTGAACGATGACCAGAAAGATGCCGATTTTATGAAGTGGTTTGATACCATCTGTAAAGAACGCAAACCGGACTGTATCAATGTCTTCCAGTATTCAAGCTGGAATGATCCGATGGGAGAAATCCCAGCCTATGCAGCGGATAGTGCTTCTGCTGGTGCTGAAGGGATGATCGCAAAAGCCGTAACCGGTGCAATCACGGCCAAAGATCTTGGCAACTACTTTGAATCCAATACGAATAAGACGCAGAATATGACGGCGTATTTCCTGAATAATGATGATGGTTCGCTCGATCTGCTCAAATCCGATAATCGCATTGCCCAGTATAAAATGGCCATGGCTCTTGAACTGATGCTCAATGGTCAGGTTTTCGTGACCGCCGGCGATGAACTGGGTCTTACTTCTGATCAGGCAGATCTGATTGTGGATGCCATCGCCTCCGCACCGGCCGCTGCTGAAGATTACTCGGCAAGCGGAGATCTGACGGGTGCGGAAATGACTGGTCAGGAAGGAACTCCAGCGGCTGAAGTGAACCTTGAATTTGGAAATCTTGCCCAGCAGAAAGAAGATGGCAGTTCCATTCTCAATTTTGTTATGCAGGCAATTGCTCTGCGGGATTCTTATCGTTCCATTACGGAAGCTCCGACTACTGTTTCCCAGGAGCTTTCGACCGATACAGTTCTGGTCATTGACCGGAAATCCGAAACTTCAGAAACTGTTCTGGTCTTCAACTTATCCGACAGCTCGCAGAGTGTCGACCTGTCTGCCATGCAGATTTCTGGTCTGCCGGCTGAACTGGGCGGGGTGCTGTTAACCGGTACGCAGGATGTTGTTGTTGAAGGACAGACCCTGACTCTGCCGGCCTATTCAATGGCTTTGCTGAAGTAAATGAAGAAGAGGCGCGTTTTTCTTTAGAATTCCAAAAAATCCTTCAGAAACTGACAGATTGAGATTTCTGTCAGTTTCCAGGTGCCTAAGAAGTAAAATAATAACGATCATTTATAAGCCGGAAAACTGACAGGGATCAGTATGGCTTATAGACATGGGACTTTTGATCGCCCATCATAAGAAAAGATAAGCAGAAAACCGGGGATCAGGGGTGGTCAGACGGTTTTCAGAGAGGGGAAACAATGATTTTTTTTCGCAACGATTATGGAGAAGGCTGTATTGAACCGATCATGAAACTTCTCCAGCAGGCCAATGATGAGTCCAATCCCGGCTATGGAGAAGACAAATATTCACAACGGGCCAGGGAACTGATCCAGTCCAAGCTTCCAGATGTTCCATCTGACATTCATTTTATTGTATCGGGAACGCTGACCAATGTCGTGATGATGCGCCATGTTCTGCGCCCGTACCAGTGCGTTCTGTGCACGGATTCCTCCCATATCGTCCAGCATGAAGCGGGGGCGATTGAGCAGACAGGACATAAGATCATTCAGATTCCAAACAGCAGCGGCAAAATTTCGGCTGTTTCTTTGTCTAAAACAATCAACAAGCTGAATTCTGATGAACATTTTCTGATGGAAC
Organism: uncultured Allobaculum sp.; assembly: GCA_910579655.1. GTDB lineage: Bacteria > Bacillota_I > Bacilli_A > Erysipelotrichales > Erysipelotrichaceae > Allobaculum. The sequence goes on from CAJTVE010000005.1 coordinate 5,790, forward strand.
CAAAACTGGTCTACCTGTCCAATGCTACGGAATTTGGAACGGTTTATACCCGTGAAGAACTCGAAGAGATTTCCAGAATCTGTAAAGAAAACCACATGTACCTCATGATTGATGGGGCAAGAATCGGACAGGCGCTGATGAGCGGCATTGATTATACACTCAATGACATTGCCAAGTGGGCTGACTTATTCTGGATTGGCGGTACTAAAAACGGTGCCCTCTTTGGTGAAGCGGTGGTCATCACCAACAACGATCTGAAGCCATATTTCCGTCATGTACAGAAACAGAGCGGTGCCATTCTGGCCAAAGGCTGGCTGATTGCCATGCAGTTTATTGGCCTGTTTGAAAATGATAGCTTTTATCAGTGTGCCAAATATTCCAATGAGCTGGCTTCTATCATTCAAAATGAGATCATCCGTCTTGGATATCCATTGTTCATGAAGTCAACGACCAATCAGATCTTCCTGGTTCTGAACCAGGTTCAGTATGAGTACCTCAAAGACAAAGTCGACTTTGAAATCTGGACGTACTGGGATGAGAATGTCATCATCCGTCTAGTGACCAGCTGGCATACTTCAAAAACTGCGGTTTCGACTCTTTGTCAATATCTTCAGCTTGCGATGGATGCCTCTAAAGCCGCTGAAGCTCAGGCAGAAAAAGAAGAGGAAGAAACCGAAAATACAGAAGAAACACCAGTATAGTCTGTGGTCTGGCTGGGCTTGCCCCATAAGCCCTCGATAACTCCTTATGGTGCTTTTTCCCAACTTTGAAATCACAAGTAAGGCCAGATTCTGATCAGAAAGCTGAAAGGAATCTGGCCTTTTGGCGTAGATAGATTGTAAAAAATGTCCGGTCAACAAAAAAGCAGCCCGATCGAATATTCGTCAGACTGCCTGATTTGTTTTGTGTGGGTGTAAAGGTTTGCTTGGTTGCGCGCTTGCAGATTGGCAAAACTATTGCAGGTAAGCAAGAGTCTATCTGTTTACCAGTTGAGGTCGGCATCTTCATGTTCCAGAACAGGATCATAAGACAGATTGGTCAGATCCGTCCAGCCCATGACACCATGGTGCTTGACCTGCGCCTTGTGACCCCAGACATTGACCAGATGGACGGTCTGTCCGGCGATCAGCGGCAGTTCATAGTTGGTAAAGTTTGAGGCTTTGCCATCAATCAGGAATTCATTATCGACCCAGATCCTGCGGTGCAGGTGAGGGGAATAGACCAGGGACTGGTTTTCGCCCTTTTCAAGAAGTTCAACATCTCCCTGAGAGAAGTTGATATAAAACGAATACTGATTTTCAGGTCTGGTGGTATGGAGGGCTCTGACTTTCGGCAGCAGATCGGTGTTCACAAACCGAAGGGTATTGTGCGAAAGAATCAGCGCATTGAGCTGCCCGGCTTTTTTGACCACATTTCCCCCGTCAATGGAAATAATATTCTTTTCCCTGTTCAGTTTCGGGTTAAAGCTGGGATAAAGAACGCAGTATTCGCTGACGGGCATATGGCCGACAATGACTGGTCTGGAAAAGTGAACATCTTCCTGATCGAACTGAAAGCGAGTCATGATATCCCGAAAGTCATCCGCAAATGTCTGCTCATTGGCTATTCCTGAGTGAGCCAGAATATAGTCTGGCGTATCAATCACATGAGGAAGATCATTGAGAAAGGACAACTCTTTGAGATAGCGTTTGCGCAGCTCGTAACAGAGAGCATCCATGTCGGTCTCTTCAGTTAAAGCGGGAAGACCGGCCTGGGCGATCATTTCATGAATCAGAGAGTGCTTTCTGTTGAGCAGGACTTGTTTGAGGAAGTCGAGCCGATAAGAAAACAGAACGTTTTTGGCAACAAAATCACAGTTGCCCATCATTGGATAAACAAAACCAGCATCCATCTGCTTCATGATAAAGTGCAGGGTAGCCAGCGACTGGTCGCCTTTTTCAACTAAATCACCCAGCAGGATCAGACGATCCTTGCCGGGTTTATAGTCAACTTTTTTCAGGAGCTTCTGATATGTTTTCAACGCTCCATGAATATCAGAAATAACAATTGTACGGCCTTGAAAACGGCCGATTTTTTGAATCACAGGTTTACGGTTCATTTTAAAAGAAACCTCAGAAAGGTATCCGCCAAAGCTTCCCATTGCGCTTCGCAGTGTTCTCCTTCTGGCTGGACATCAAACTGGAGTTTGATTCCTTTTTTCAGAAGAATATTGGCCAGCGTTGTCAGTACACGGGTTTCCTGAATGAATTCATGGCCCGTATTGCCTTCTCTTGCGCCCCAGGAAAGATAGAGGCTGCCTGGCAGCTTCACACGGGCTCTTGCTGAATGGTACAGCAAAGAAGACTGACTGGGAAGAACATAAGGGGACAGGGCAGCTGCCTTGGAAAAGACATGGCTGTAAGCATAAAGAGCATAGATGGCCATCAGGCCGCCGCAGCTTGAGCCGCCAATCCAGGTTTTGCTTCGCTCCGGACGCGTTGGAAAATGGGTATCGACGTAAGGCTTGAGCGTCTGAACGATAAAGTCCATCGTCTGTCGGCCTTTGCCCTCGAAAGCGCCATCATATTCTGGATCGTAAAAAGGGTACGGGGCGTATTCACTTAACCGTTCGTTGCCTTCATGGGTGCATTCCAGACCGACAACCATGATCTCCTGAGGCAATCGGTATAAGGGATTGAGCAGCCGCCAGCTGCGGCCATAGGTTGCATCTTCATCAAAGAAGAGGTTATGGCCATCAAACATATAGAGCACAGGATATCGGTTCTGACTGGAAATATAGTCATCGGGCAAATACATGTGAATCATCACATTGCGATGAAGCTGATCGGAATACAAATCAAACTTGGTGATCAAAACTGAATCTCCAGGATCTGTTTTTAGAAGAATGCGTTGAATTAATACTTCGCAAAAGAATCCCGATAGAATTCATCGCGTCGTTCCGGGGAGGTGAAGCGGGCTTTGATGGTGACATCGCCCATTGCGCTCGCAAAAGCGGGTGGCAGAACTTCAACTCCAATCAGTTCACTGGAATATTTATCCATTAAGAACTCAACGGAGTTGCGATAATTCACACCTGTCCGGCGGCCGACAAATCCGGCCGAGTATTTTGCCTTTTCATGAACTGGACATTTCTGTTCCAGCAGTACCTGTGCCCATAAACTGTAAATATCTTCATCAAAGGAGTAGTTGATCAGATCTGGACAGAATCCTCCAGGTGGTCTGAAATTCATTTCCAGAGCGACCAGATCTCCCTTGTGACCAAGACCTGGCTGGTCTTCGGTCAGTTCAAAATATTCTCCATGGAAGAAACGGTTGCGGATGCCAAAAGCCTGGATAACCTGGTTGGCAATCTGCTGACGTTCAGGGGAAATTTCAAAGTTGTAGTAGGTTCCAATGGAATCGTGATTCTGGACAGAATCCATGCAGTTGGAAACATAGTTCATTCCGCTTAAGAAACGGATCCTGCCTTCGCCATCGGCAAGACCATCAAGCGTTGTGACATTTCCTTTGATGAATTTTTCCAGAATCATCTGCAGGCCGATCTGTTCGGCTTCATGCCAGTAGCGATCCATTTCCTGCTCATCATGGATGTGCCAGGTATAGCTTGCGCCTACGCCGACATCCGGTTTTAAAACAAGATTCCAGCCATTCTCCCTGGCAAACGCTTTTGCTTCTTCAAGAGAGTGCGGCAGGCAATAGGGGGCCACTTTCAATCCGGCTTTTTCATAGTAGGACTTCATGGCGGATTTGGACTGGAATTCCTGAATCTGTTTCAGTGAGAAACCACTGGCCAGATGGAAATCGTCGCGAAGTCTGGCATCCAGGTCGAGCCAGGCTTCATTGTTGGATTCGATCCAGTCCGGTTTGCCGTATTTGAAGGCGAAATAGGCGACAGCTTTATACACTTCATCGTAGTTGTGGAACGAAGACACTTTGTAACATTCGTCGATGTTTCGTTTCAGTTCCGGATGAAGATTGTCGTAATCAGTATCAATGACTGCAAGGACTCTGGCACCCATTCTCTTCAGCCCCCGGCAGAACATCCAGTAACTTTCTGGATAGTTTGGGGAGATGAAAACAAAATTCTCCATTCAGTACACCTTTCTTTGTATTCTTATCTTTCTTCTTATCAAATCAATCAAGATTGATTCCAAAATTCACTGCTTCCTGTTTCTGGCCGAAAACAGGAAGTCTTTTACTTTTCACGTATGGCTTCAAGTTCCTGCAGCTTTGCGTGATAAATGGCCAGAATAGTTTTGCCATCACGAATCTCGCCGCCAGCAATCTTCTGGTACGCTTCTTCGAGATCCATCCAGACCAGCGTGATATCTTCTGTATCATCCATGGCCAGACGGTGTTCTGCCTTGGAAACACCATGCGCCTGATAGACATAAATGACTTCCGAATCGTAGCCTGGAGTTGGCCAGAAGGCTGTGATCAGCGATAAAGATTCGGCTTTGCAGCCGGTTTCTTCATTCAGCTCACGATTGGCAGTGACCATTGGATCTTCACCGGCATCAATCGTTCCCGCCGGGATTTCCAGAGTCTGCACATTGCCGATCCCAGCCCGGGTCTGCCTGACAAGCAAAATCTTGTGATCCACAATCACACTGATGGCAGCGCCGCCGGGATGAATGACCAGGTCGCGCCACATCAGAGCGCCGTTGACCTCCATTTCTTTCTGGACAACGGAAAAAATCTTGCCATCAAAAATTTCTTTGGTACTCATATCCACCTCCGTATCAAATCAATGGGATCTGCATTTTCTGCCTTTTTGCTGTGGGAGTTTTCTAGTCTGAAAATTGAATGCTTTTGTGCTTTCTTTTTTTGCAGTCATTTCTGACTGAATCCCCCGCCAGGGAAAATCGGCAGGATTGATGCGGCAGCAGTTATGCATCAATGCCTTAAAATCATGCATTCTCGCAAAAATGCCTGAAAAGTATATTTCAAGAATACAAAAATGCCAGTCAAAAAAAAGAAAAAATTCAGTTTGCAAACAAATCAGACGCAAAAAAGAGAAAAGACAGTCCATAAAAACAGCCAGATGAGCTTTTAAGCCAGTCTGGTTTTCTTGCTAGTCAACCGAATTGAGAAATGCCTGGGTAATGGCATTGGCAATCCGGGTCTGGAACTTGGTATCCGAGAGCTTGGAATAGTCGGTCGGATTTGTGATATAGCCAACCTGAAGCAGAATCGAAGGAATCGAAGTGTCTTTCAGGATGGCAAAGGAATCGTAGTGATCTGTATCAATTCCTTCAAAGCGTGAATAGCTGGTCGCCTGAATCTGATCTGCAAGCTCCTTTGTCAGATCATCGAGCTGCGGATTATTCGGCTGGGTAAAGATGGAAAAGCCGCGATGCAGGGAAGAGTCCTGGTTCATCGCAAGCGACAGCACATAGTCCGCCTGATCAGCTTTTGCCTGTTCGAGACGTACGGTTTCGCAATTGTCTTCACTTGAACAGGCTGGGACATCGTCGTACCATCGTGAGTATTCCACCTGGTATCCGGCTTTTTCAAGTGCGCTGCCAATGGTGACCGCCAGCTGCATCAGCAGATCTTTTTCAGACTGCTGGTTATCGATGGTGTAGCCGACATCACTGCCCCCGCGGGCCGGATCAATATAAATCAGCGCTTTGGATCTGGAACGGGGTGTTTCCACATCCTCGTTGGTCTGAAGCGGTTCGTCTGGATTGTAGACCGGAACCTTATCTTCTTTGGCCATCGGCTGTCCACCCAGATTGGGTTTAATTACCAGAAGGATGAACAGAGCGGCCAGTAAAAACAGAACAGCACGTTTCATAACGTCTCCTCCTGCTATGGATAAAGACCGAATCGAGGGATCCGGTCACCTAGAATTTTAAACAATCGAAATGCAAGGCGCAAAAAAAGCTCTCTAATTCTGGGAGAATCATGGAAATCTATACTCATCGAAAAAGCAGCCCGTTCTGAAAGCGCATAAAATTATGCAAAATCTAAATCGTTGATTTTCGTCCATGCAAAGCTTGAAAATGGTACTCTGAATTCGCGAAGAATGATCTGCATCAGTCAGCGCTCCAATTCAGCAGTCAGGCTATGCCGGCGAAAAAATCAGAATATCCTGCCAGACAGAATATGGTATTTGTATATCAATAATGAGCAGGCCATTTGACTGGATTCTTCTTTTACAAAATACCCAAAAGAAATAGACAGAATGGAAACCGGAATGCTTTTCTTTAGGCCGTTTGAAATTTGATCCAGATTCTGCATACAATATTTAAATTGAATTGTTGGGCCTTTAGATTGAAAAATCATACAGATCAATTCATAGGCCAGAAACCCCTGGCCAGAAACCACCCAAAATATTCATCCGCCTGCCTTCTTTCCAATAAAGGGAAAGAGCACAGACAGAAAAAAGGGCCAGAAGTTATAGTGCCTGGCAGATCAGAATCAGAAGGCAAAGAAGGAGTGGAGAGCCTGCCTGCCAGGAAAGAGCACGGAAAAGCCGGACAGAAATGAATGGACAGAATGTAGCGACAAATCGTACAAAGAGGATTTGATGAATTGAACAGAGATGGAATCCATTTGTGCTGCGAGATTTTATCCATCAAAAAAGAAGGAGGCAGGGCCATGGAATTTAATGTATCGCTGGACCAGTTTGAAGGACCATTGGATCTGATGCTTCATCTGGTCCATACCAATAAACTGGATTTATTTGAACTCAAGCTCGATGTTCTTGCCACCCAATACATTGCCTATATCCGTCATGCCCTCAATAAGGGCCTGGATGTGAGCAGTGAATATCTGGTTGAGTTTACATCGCTGATGGAATACAAGTCCCGCAAACTTCTGCCCAAAAAGCAGGAAATTGAAATGGATGAAGACTCTTATCAGGAAGATCCGGCCCAGGCAATGGCCAGACGACTGCAGGAATATGAAAAATGCAAACAGGAAGCCGCGATGCTTTCAAAACTTCATGAACTCCGCCAGTCCCAGTTTGACCGGGCTCCGGCAAGCCTGATTGACGAATGGTCGGCCCATCCAGATCCCAGTGTAAAGCTGCATTTAAAAAGTGCTGATTTACAGAAAGCCTTTGAGCGTCTGATGCGCCGTTATGCCATTTTAAAACCCTATGAAACGCAGGTTGAAGTGAAGGAGCTGTCCGTGGAAGAGCGGATGGAACAGATTCTAAAGATGGATGTCTTTACGAATACCCCATTTCCATTTGAACAGCTGCTCGAGGATACGAAAACCCTTCATGAAGTCGTCGTGACCTTTCTGGCGATTCTTGAGCTGGTCCATGATGGTCTGGCGGCTGTCTATTGTAGTGAAGAGGAGGAAATATGGATACAGAAAATCTCTTTGAAAAAATCCGACCCATCCTGGAAGGATTGATTTTCACCAGCGGAGAAGAAGGTCTCTCCCTTGTCCAGATCCAGTCGGCTTTTGAAGAATGCACACGTGATGAACTTGGCCAGGCTCTCGAACTTCTTCGAAGAGACTATGTATCTGAATTACGGGGGATTGAGCTGGTCAAATATGGCGGACGTTGGAAATTTGTCGCCAAAGAAAAGGTCTATCCGTATGCCTCACGCCTGTATTCCAAAGCGAAAAGCAGTTCTTTATCCAATGCAGCGATGGAAGTTCTTTCGCTGATTGCGTACCGCCAGCCGATTACCCGCGTTGAAATCGATGAAATTCGCGGCGTATCGAGTGAGCTGATGCTCAAAAAGCTGCAGGCCAGAGATCTGATTGAAACGTGCGGCAATAAAGACACCGTCGGCCGCCCGCTTTTATATCGGGTTTCCAGTGCTTTCTACGATGCTTTTGGGCTCGAAAGCCTGGCTGATCTTCCGGAATGTGATACAGATCCGAAAACGAGTCCGCTTTTTGAACGAGAGGAAGAATCTTCTTCATCCGCTGATGGATCAAATGAGAATGGTGCCCAGTCAGAACAAGATGGCGAACCATTTGAAACTGCTGGCCCTGCCAAAAAGGAACAGGCAGAGAGCAACAAACAAATAGAGAATAACGAGCAGGCGATCGAAGCCGGGGAATCTGCTGGTCAAGCACTCAATTAGAAATCGTCCCACAGAAAAACCACAGATATTTATACCGCAGACGTCAAAACTTCAGAGATCCAAATTACAGGAAATCAATCAACTCTGCCAAGTTTCTGGATGGATATCCGGCTCAAGCCACTCGATGAAGGGGTTTGGCCAAGAAATCCGTCTTGTCCGGGTTTCTTTTCGGTTTGTTTCTGGCTCTTCTGGTCTAGACAGGTCACAATTTTGCCAGGATAAAGGATAATAGAAGCGCGAGGAAACCAGAGTAGATTCTGGCTTTCCAAAGCGCTGATCGAAATCTGAAGATTAAGTTTTATTTCAAATTTTATTTCGCTGCTGATCTCTGATAGGTTTTATGCAGAAAGACTGCGAATGGTCAGACCTCTTATTACTGATTCATGGCAGCGCCAATTCTGGATTTCAGGCTTTGTTTTCTGATCGGGAAAATGAGGTCTTAAGCAAAATTAAATCAATCAGACAAATAACAAAAATGGAAAGAGAGGCATGATGATGGAAGAACGTTTACAGAAAGTCATCGCGCAATCTGGAATCTGCTCACGCCGTAAAGCAGAAGAGCTGATTCTGGCTGGAAAAGTGAAAGTCAATGGCAGCACCATTACGACTTTAGGGACCAAGGTCGACAGCCGCGACCGGATCACGGTCAATGGCAAGACCCTGTCCAAAGAAGAAAAAGTCTACTATGTCCTTAATAAGCCAAAAGGTTGTGTCACGACGGTGAAAGATGATAAAGATCGCGACACCGTCATGAACTATGTACCGGCCAATCCCCGTGTGTTCCCGGTCGGACGTCTTGACTACGATACCAGCGGGGTTCTGCTGCTGACCAATGATGGCGAGTTTGCCAATCAGATGATGCACCCGCGCTATCACCTGCCAAAAACGTATGAAATCAACCTGCAGGGCATGTTGACGGAAGACGATGTCAAAAAGCTGCGCAAAGGTTTTACCTATCAGGGAGAAAAATATTCTCCAGCCAAAGTATTCATTAAGAATAAAGACTATGCAAGAGATCGTATGCTGGTGGATCTGACCATTTATGAAGGCCGCAACCATCAGGTCAAAAAAATGATGGAAGCATTAGGCCATGAAGTGCGCAGGCTGAATCGTTCCCGTTTTGGATTTGTAACCGTGGACGATCTGAAACCCGGTCAGGCAAGACGGCTTAAACCATACGATGTTCGTAAATTAGTTGCCATGGCTCAGGAAGAATCCAAGTGAAACAGATTTTTACTGACGAGGAACTCCATGTCGGAAAGATTCTGACGCTCGATGAAAAGACTGCTCATCACCTGTTCCACGTCACCCGCACCACACCAAAAGAGCGCATCCGCATCATTTCCAGAAACGGCCGCGTCTATCATGGCCATGTCCAGGAGCATCCGCATGTATATATCAGTGAGGAAACGGACCAGACAAACGATACGCCGCCTGAACTGACTTTATGCGCAGCCTTGATCAAGGCGGACAAATTTGAGTGGATGCTCCAGAAAGCCGCCGAACTGGGCGTTACCCGCATTGTGCCCTTTACCAGTGCAAATACCATCATTGCGCTTGAACCCAAGAAAATTGACAAGAAACTGGCCCGATGGGCCAGCATTCTTGAAGGGGCCTGCCGGCAGTCCAATCGGACCAATCTGGTGACCATTGAAAAGCCAGTCCGCCTGCAGGATCTGAGTCAGTTTCAGTCCGAACTGAATCTCTGTGCCTGGGAAAAAGAAAATGTCAGCCAGCATCTTTGCTGCAGCCTTGACAGGATCGATCATTCAGCAACCTTTGTCATTGGCCCTGAAGGCGGCCTGACGGCTGGCGAAGCGGATTTTCTTGAACAGGAAGGATTTATTCTCTGCTCGCTTGGAAACCGGATTTTAAGAGCTGAAACAGCCGCCTGCTATATGCTGGCCTGTGCAGATTACGCCTGGCATGCCAATCATGGCCTGTGTCAGACAGACCAGAAGCCGGAATCCAGCGAGAATGGAGCTGCATCTTCCAATTAGGATCTCCGTTTTCCTGCCGGATGGACCAAAGGGAGAGGAAGATTTCTTCTTCTGAACTTGTTAATTGACTCGTTTAATTGACTTGTTTACTTTTGGATGTGTCTTCGTCTTTGCAAAAAAAGGCATCTGGATACCGCTCGTGTCCCCATCCTGATCGTTTTTAGGTCAGTGGTGGGGATTTTTCGTTGCTTCTCATGTGAAAATGCGGCAGAGCGTGATAAAACAGTCCTGTATACTCGATTGTTATCACTTTCAGGATGCTGCTCAAAATTATGATCTGTTGTCTTGCCTTCTTTTTCGATAAAATCATCAAAGAGCCAGAACTGTCATCCCTGGAACCAGAATGAATGCATATCTGTTCAACACAGACAGAAAAAACAGCCTGCCTGCTTTTTTCTGTTCATCTGGGCAGGAAAAGGCCAGACCGGGAAGGAGAGAGAAAAATGAAGAAATTTGAAATTGAAACCCTTGGCTGCAAGGTGAATGAATATGAATCGGCTTTCTACGCTTCCCAGCTTGAAAAAGCCGGATTTGAACGTGCCACAAAAGGGGAGCCGGCTGATGTGCTCATTATCAATACCTGTACTGTGACCAATACTGCCGCGGCCAAATCCCGTCGGCGGATCAATCGGCTTAAACGGGAAAACCCAAATGCTTTTGTCGCTGCCGTGGGCTGTTATACGCAGATGCTTGAGGCTGCAGAGCGTGAAGCTTTGCATGTCGATCTGATTGTTGGTGCTTCGCATAAAGACGAGCTTGCACAAAAAATTATGGAAGGCATGAATCTGCACACTTCACAGGATCTTGTTGAAGAAAGCCGCGATCTGACGCGTTTTGAGTCGATGCCGATTGGTTTTTTTGAAGGGCAGCACCGTGCATTTTTAAAGATTCAGGATGGATGCAACCAGTATTGTGCCTATTGCCAGATTCCATTGGCCCGCGGCCCGGAAAGAAGCCAGCTGCCACAGGAAGTCGTCAAGAGCGCTCAGATGTTAGCTCAAAACGGCCATCTTGAGATCGTCCTGACTGGCATTCATACCGGCCGCTACCACTTCAGACAGACCAATCTGACCGATCTGCTGAAGATGCTGCTGGAAAACACACCGGAAGATGTGTGCTATCGGTTATCCAGTATTGAGATTACTGAAGTCAGCGATGAGCTGCTCGATCTGATGGAGAAAAATCCCCGGATCCTGCCGCACCTTCATATTCCGATTCAGGCCGGCGATGACAGGACTTTAGCGCGTATGAAACGTCCGTATACTGTTGCCCAGTTTGAAAAACGGCTGGAAGACATCCGAAAACGCATTCCTGATATCTCGATTTCGACCGATGTCATTACCGGCTTTGTCGGCGAAACGGATGATGAATTTGAAACGACAAAGAAAACGCTGTCTGAGTGCAGGTTTTCTTTTCTGCATGTGTTCCCTTATTCGAGAAGAAAGGGAACAGCAGCGGATAAAATGAGCGGATTTGTCGATGGCAATACGGCCAAGGCGCGTACTGATGCTTTACTGGCTCTTTCCAGAGAGCTGCGCCATCAGGACATGGCCCGCTTTGAGAGAAGTCAGATGCTGATTGAGCGCGAGGAACCCGGTCATGAAAACTGGTACATTGGCTACACAAGCCAATACCATCCAGCCCGGATTTATTCCCCGACTCCCCTTAGCGGCCGAATCAATGTTAGAATGACGGAAAGTGCACAGGAACGATATACAGTCGTTGCAGAGGATCAAGATGAGATTATCAAAAATGTTTAAGAATGTTCCGACTACCAATATTCAGGGACTTTCTTTTGATTCCCGGAAAATAAAACCCGGTGATATGTATTTCTGTATGCCCGGGCTTACCTTTGACGGGCATGATTTTATCGATCAGGCCATCGATAAAGGAGCGATCGCGATCGTTCATTCTAAACCGGTTGAACACCCAAGGGGCGGAGCGGTGTATATCAAAGTGGATGATACTGTCGATGCTCTCAATCAGGCAGCCCGAATCTTCTATAACCGGCCATCGGACCAGCTGCTGATGTATGGGATTACGGGAACGAATGGTAAAAGTACAGTAGCCAATATTATCCGTCACTTTGAGCAACCCGAAACGCCATGCGGCTATATTGGCACGATTGCGATTGCCTATGGAAACTGCACATTTGCTCCCGATCTGACCACACCCGATACCGTGTTCTTGCAGAAGACCCTGCGCAATATGGTGGATGCCGGCATGCAAGCCTGCGCCATGGAAGTCTCCAGCCATGGCCTTGCCCAGAAACGGGTCGAAGGCATTGATTTTGATTGCGCGGTTTTTACCAACTTTACCTATGACCACCTTGATTTCCATGGCACCATGGAAAATTACTTTGAAGCCAAATCCCGTCTGTTTGCAAAACGTGTCAAAACAGATGGTGTATCCGTTCTGAATGCGGATGATCCAAAATACCAGGAACTCGCTTCTCTTTCTGCGGCTCGCACAGTCAGCTACTCGACCAAACAGGAAGCCGATTACCGGGCAATTAATATCAAGATGGATCAGGGATCCATTTCTTTTGATCTGGTCTATGGAACCAAAACCTATCCAGTGATTTCCAATCTGGTTGGTGAATTCAACTTATATAACCTGTTAGCTGCCATTGCGGCGGTTCATGAAACCAGCTCTCAGCCTTTAGAAGAAATCATTGCCAAAGCTAAGACGATTCCGCAGGTTCCAGGCCGTATGGAACAGATTCATGAAGGCCAGAACTTCAATGTCATTGTTGACTTTGCCCACACTCCAGATGGCATGGAAAAGATGTTCAAATTTGGCCGCATGATTACCAAACCAGGCGGTCAGCTGATCGCTGTTTTTGGATCCGCTGGTAAGCGCGATAAACCAAAACGGAAAGTCTTTGGCGAACTGGCTGAACGCTATTGCGATCAGGTCTACCTGACTGAAGATGATCCGCGCGACGAAAATCCGCAGGACATTGCCCATGAAATCCGTTCGGGGATGAGCACCGTTCGTTCGGTCTTTGTTCCAGAACGCTATGAAGCCATCCGCCAGGCGATTGAATCAGCCAATGAAGGCGATACGGTTCTGCTGCTGGGAAAAGGCGATGAAACCTTCATGTATCATGAAGAAGGCCGGGTTCCCTGGATGGGCGACAATACAGCAGCCAGAGAATGTCTGGACCGTATTCTCAAACCAGAAGACCACCATACATCTTCGGCTTCTTGAACTATTTCTTGAAGTCATGCTGTCGGAGTCAGGTATACGGGAGATTAAAAAAGAAGTCACCTTCTCGGCCATTGAATGACCGAGGATCCTTGCCCAGCAGTCCTGAATCCACGCTGCCTGCGCTTTGATTTTTCTGATGAAAAACGAAGTCAGGCAGCTTTTTCTTTGAAAACAGGACAGATCAGAGGGCATGGTCATTGAATTTATGATCAGTTGCCCTAAATATGTGGTATAAGAATATTTCTGGAGCATTTTCTTTGGATGGCTTCAGCTTTTGAGTAATTTGTTTTTGTAAGACTGGAAATATCCATCAAGGAGGGATACTCATGGATCGCAAACCAGATCCCGGCCAAGCATCAAGCAGTAAACGGCCGCTCAAAAAGCTCTATATTCTCAGCGGCGCTGCAACAGTCAAGAAAACGGGTGTCTGTGAACAGCTGAAAACAACGCTGGCCAATTCGGTCTATCTTGACGGAAAGTGGTGCTGGAATGCCCACCCCATGGTGGATACGGTTGAAACCCGGTATATGGTTTTGCAGAATATCTGTTTTCTGCTCAACCAGTTTCTGGTCTGTTCAGCCTATGACAATATCGTTTTTGGCTGGGAGTTTGACCAGACGCATACCATTGAAAGCATACTGGGTTCACTCGATAAGCAGGACTGCACGATCCGGCTGATTCATTTAGAAGAAAACAAACAGGTTCTGGCAAGTCCGGCTGCTTCAAGGCAGGAGGATAAAGGTCAGTCTGCTTTTCCTTTCAATGGTTTTTCAGATCCTGATATCCTGCAGGTGATCAGCCTGGATGTTGCCACGATGGATGTCAGTCAGATCGTCCAGCAGATTTTGCAGACGCCTGATCCAGCCTGAATTGAACAGGACTGGATTTTTTAAGGATTATTGTCTAGAATGAGTAACGGTCGCTTTGGAATTTTTTTGCAAGAGCAGGTCTTGGCAAGAAAATAAATTTGACCCTTGGATTTTTGACTGGCCCAAAAGTGCTTTTGGAACGCTGAATTTTGAAGAAAACCTGTCAGATTCAGACTGTAAATCACTATAAATGCCTGTTCAAAACAGGAATAGAGCGAAAAGTGTCTGCTTGGCCTGTGAAAATCACTTTTTTTTGGATAGAGAGTTGAAATCCTGAGCATGATCAATATAATAGGTATTGTTAATTCGGGAAGGGGGGTTGTAGTATGCCAAAAGTAGTCTTGAAAGAAAATGAACAGCTTGATGATGCACTTCGCAGATTCAAACGTCAGGTTTCACGCAACGGTACCCTTGCTGAGGCTCGTAAAAGAGAATTCTATGTAAAGCCGGGCGTAAAGAAAAAACTGAAATCTGAAGCTGCCCGTAAAGCTAGAAGAGGAAAATAATCTGCTTAACGCAGATTTTTTTTTGCCAGATTTTCGGCTTCCTCCTCCTGATCAGCAAATTAGAATGACCAGACGCTTCATCTTTTCCATCGTACGCCATTGCGGCTAAGATAGAAAGGAACCCTGGCCGATTCTGTTCAATACCATTCGATAGAAATAGATAGACAATCTTCAAAGATAAACTTACGACAGAGACAGTGAAAGGATGAGAAAGAGTGGAATTTTTTCTGGATTGCAGTGAACTTCCATACGAAGTTCTGACCGCTCTTCCTGGCTTTCAGGATGAGCATTTTAAAGTCATTGAAAAGAAGTATCCCGTCCAGCTGTATTTAAGATCTTCGGATCTGCGCCTTGTGTGTGACAGCGAAGCGGTATTTCATAAAGTAGAAAATGTTCTGGATGGCATGGTGCAGGCTATTGCCGCCAATGGAGGCATTGAAAACAGCGAAGTTGAACGATTGTGCCTGGTGGCTGCCAAAGGACAGAATGCAGCAGCAGACTATACTGGTGAGGATCCCGTTGTCCGTACCCGGAATGGCAAGATGATTTATCCAAAAACCGAAAACCAGAAACGGCTGGTTGATTCTTTTCGGAATTCGAAGATCACGTTTGCTTCTGGTGTAGCCGGAACGGGTAAAACCTACCTTGCGGTCGCTTATGCGGTTGACCAGCTCAAAAAGGAGAAGATCAGCAAGATCATCCTGACTAGACCTGCGGTTGAAGCCGGCGAGTCTTTAGGTTTTCTGCCGGGCGATATGAAAGAGAAGGTCGATCCGTATTTAAGGCCGCTCTACGATGCACTCAATGAGATGCTTGGGCAGGAGACGGTGGAACGTTATCAGGAAAAAGAAATCATTGAAATTGCGCCCCTGGCCTTTATGCGCGGGCGTACACTCAATGATGCCGTTGTCATTCTTGATGAAGCGCAGAATACAACCAAATCGCAGATGAAGATGTTTCTGACCCGGATGGGTAAAAACTGCCGCATGATCATCAATGGGGATATTTCCCAGATCGACCTGATTCGCAAAGCGGATTCTGGCCTGATTCATGCCTGCTCCATTTTGCAGGGCATTGAGGGGATTGCCATTCAGTATCTCGACCAGAGCGATGTTGTTCGAAATCCTCTGGTTCAGAAAATTATCGAACGCTATGAGCAGGCAGACGATTAGTCTGTCCTCTCAATTCCATTTGTAATAATGAGACGAAAATTCCCTGTACTCGGTCTGGGCACAGGGAATTTTTTTGTTCCTTCGGCCATAAGAATCTTCTGTCATAAGAATAGAGATGCGCTCTTTTATACCATACTTGAGGTGATAAGGAGGTATTCTATGCGTTCAAAAACCAGCGCTGTTAAAATTCAATTTGACTCAGAAGTATTCGACAGGATTCAAAAAGAAGCCAGTCTCAATGCCCAGACTGTGAGCGAATTCATGGAAAATGCTGTACTTGAAAAACTCGAAGACAGTCTTGATTATCAGGATGCACTGCAAAGGATCAAGGAATCAAACGGCAAATCTCTTTGCGCAGATGAAGTAAAGCGCGAGCTGAAACTGGACAGCTCAGAAGAGATTGTGAAATGAAACCTTAGAAACGAAACTACCAAAAAAGATGAGAAAAGCCGGAAGAAGTTTTTTCATCTTAATGACCACACTGGAAAAATCTGTTTATGATGAAAGTGAACTGTATGACTCAAAGCCACGAACCCGAGCAGAAAACTCGAGTAGGGAAAGAGGATGAACGTATGTCAGAAACGAATTACATTCAAGGTGGAATCATGGTCTGCCATCCGCCGCTGATTTTGCCAAATATCGGCCGCGGCGAAGAAAAGAAAATCGCTGAAATCACTGCTGCCTACAAACAGGCAGCTGATGAAATCCGGAAAATGGATCCAGACACAATCGTCATTGTCTCGCCGCATGCTCCAAGCTACATGGACTATATCCAGCTGTCCAAACCGGCGGTTTCCAAAGGAAATATGGCTCAGTTTCGAGATCCGATGGACTCGTTTGTGATTCATAACGACATCGAACTGGTCGATGAAATGGAAAAACTCGCCAAAGCCCAGAATTTTCCAATGGGAACGCTCGGTGTTCAGAACGGGGATCTTGATCACGGAACGATGGTTCCGCTCTACTTTATCCAGGACCTGATCCAGGACAAAAAAGTTGTCCGCATGGGCATTGGTGGTCTGAGCAATCTCGATCACTACCATGCTGGAAAGATCCTGGCCAAAGCCGCCAATAAACTTGGCCGGAAAGTGGCCATCATTGCTTCAGGTGACCTGTCTCATTGCCAGAAAGCAGACAGCAGCTATGGCTATAAGCCCTGCGGCCCTGCCTATGACAAAGAAATCATGGAAATCATGGGCAATGGCGACTTTTTGAAGCTGGTCGAAATGCCAGAAAAAGAAGCGGAAGAGGCAATGGTCTGCGGACACAAACCATTCTGTGTCATGGCTGGCAGCTTTGATGGACTGAAACCAGAATCCCAAGCCCTGGCTCACAGTGCAGAATTTGGTGTTGGCTATGGCATTGCCACCTATACCGATTTAAAAGAAGATCCTTCCCGTCATTTCTATGAAAAAGCCAGTGCTGACAAGAAAGCGGCCTGGCAAAAAAGGCTGGCCAAAGAAGATCCATATATTCAGCTGGCCCGCAATACGATCAACACCTACATTCAGCAGGGCATGATGCCGCCACTTCCCGATACGCTTCCCACAGAATTGTATTCGACGCAGGCCGGCGCCTTTGTCTCCTTGCATGAAGATGGCCAGCTGCGCGGCTGTATTGGCACAACCGCGCCAACCCAGAAAAATCTGGGCCGCGAGATTCAGATGAATGCCATCTCCGCCTGCTCTCGTGATCCCCGCTTTTATCCGATACGCCCCGATGAACTTGACAAGCTGGAAATCAGTGTGGATGTGCTCAAAAAACCAGAACTTTGCACGCTTGAAGATCTCGACCCAAAACGCTATGGTGTCATTGTTTCCAAAAACGGAAAACGCGGCTTGCTGCTTCCACATCTCGATGGCGTCGACACCGTTGAACAACAGGTTTCCATCGCAAAGCAGAAAGCCGGCCTGAAAGCCGATGAGGCAGGCTGCAGCTATGAGCGCTTTGAGGTGATTCGCCATGAAGTGTGAAGTCTGCTTTCGGCATTGTGACCTGAACGAAGGGCAGATTGGCTTCTGTAAAGGACGGATCAATCAGGATGGCCGGATCGTTGCCCGCAACTATGGCAAAATCACCAGCGCGGCTCTTGATCCGATTGAAAAAAAGCCGTTAATTGATTTTTATCCGGGCAGTATGATTTTGTCGGTGGGCAGCTATGGCTGCTCCCTTCGCTGCCCATTCTGCCAGAACCACGAAATCTCGCAGGTCGATCTCAATTCTCGCTGCGAAGACATTACGCCCCAACAGTTAGCCGACCGGGCGCGGGAGCTGGTCCCCTATGGCAATATCGGCGTGGCTTATACCTACAATGAACCAATGGTGGGCTATGAATTTATTCGGGATTGCGCAAAACTCGTTCATGAAAAAGGGTTGAAAAATGTCGTTGTCACCAGCGGCAATGCCTCGATCAAGACACTCGAAGAAATTCTTCCCTATGTCGATGCATTCAATGTCGACCTGAAAGGATTTACGCCCGAATACTACAAGTATGTGGGCGGGGATCTGAAGACAACCAAGAACTTCATCGCCCGAGCGGCAAAAGACGCTCATGTCGAAGTGACAACCTTGATTGTTCCCGGAAAAAATGACTCGCCCGAAGAAATGGATGCCATGGCTTCGTGGCTTGCTTCCATTTCGCCTGATATTGTTCTGCATCTGAGCCGGTATTTTCCGCGCTATTACGAAACTACGCCGGCCACACCGGTTGAAACGCTTCAAAACTTACAGAAGATCGCCCAAAAGCATCTAAAAAAAGTCGTCCTGGGCAATGTCTGATCTCAGGTCAGCTGTTTTCATCCTGAAAACAGCCACTGGATTGGATTTATTCCATAGGCATTGCCGACCTTGCCGATGCCAGATCCTTCTTGAACCACCCGTAAAAAAGCGGACTTTCGCCTGAATACGAAAGTCCGCTTTTCGTGTGCTGATTTGTCTGTCGTGCTTCGTGCTGATAGCCGAAAAGCTGATACATAAGATTAGATAACAGACTCAGGTCTTGAATCAATCTGAGAGTCGAAAGGTTCTGGATTGGTGCTTGTTTCTTCTCCTTTGGATTCCAGAGCTGCATGGCGTGCAGCGTTTGGGGCAGCCTGCAAAACCTGGGAAGCCGTCAGTTCCAGAAAACTGGCCATTGTCCATTGCGACCATTTGATCAAAAGCATCTGTCTTGCATGGTCATCTGTTTTCAGCAGATGAAACAGCCGGCCAAGAGTCGCATCATAAAAATCTTCTTCTTGTTGGACAAACCAGTCATGAATAAAGTTGAAACGGTCTTCTTCCAGACTGAGCCAGTCGACATCCTGCAACAGATTTGGATTTTCCTTTTGCCAGAATGGACAGGAAAGCGAAGCGTGTCCGTTTGCCAGAAAAGACGGATCTTTGGCTTTTGGACAATACAGATCTTCGAAGAAAGATGAGGAAGGGTTTTGCCAGGGCAGGCAGACCTGATAGTTTCCATAAATCGGGAGGGCCGGCTTTTTCAGATCGATGCGAAAATCAAAAAGCAGCAGCTGGCCGTTCACTTCAATCCAGCAGGGCGAGCGCAAAGAGGCTGGATCAAATTCAAGGGCGTAGTTGTCGAACTGGACTTTGAGCATCCGCTCGAGCAGTCCAGGCTCGAGTGTGACCATGGAAGCCAGAAAGAATGGATCATTCAGACAGAGCCGGTCAATGGCTTTTTCGACACAGTCTTTGGCTTTTGCCAGCAAGTCTTTTGCCAGCCTGGTGCTTTGGGCCAGCTGATCCAGATCAACAGTCGTATTGAAAAGGGCCGGCAGATAAGAAGTCAGGCAAAGAGAACTGGCTGGCAGCGATTCGAAAACATCCATGGCCAAAAGCTGCATTCCCAAACAGGCGGATGGGGCGGGAGATGGTTTAGGCCAGTCAGGCAGCCTCTGATCGGTTTTGACAGGTGTAAAGCGGGAAGGTAAGGATTGGGCATGGTACATGATTTTCTCTCCTTCGGGTCGTTTTGGTGGCGGGATTCAGGCAGGCCCAACGACCCACGAATTGGCTTGTCTGAACCAGAAGAAGATTCATTGACAGAAGATCTTCGTTGCGGGCAGACACTTGGATATACGCAAAAGCAAGACAACTCTCCAGACAAATTCGTTTTTAAAAGGAAAGACAAGGAAAAAGGATGAGGATTGACTGCGCTGGGGCCTGGGCATGCCTGGATATCTTTTTCGGTGAACAGAGAACAGGCAATTTTGATGCACCTTTTTAAACCGATTTTTCATTTTTTCTCGACAAAGGCAAAAGACCGGGGACCAAAACTGTTTGTTTCTGGCAGAACGACTGGAAAATGTGGGAGAATCCATGGAGAAATCCTGGTGTTTTCCAAGCCTAAAGTTACCAGCCAGGATCTTGAGCTATATCCTGAATACTAGGAAAAAGTATCTTTTTCCGGTTATAAAAAATTGCAGAATTTGTTGAAGAGAGATAGAAATCAGAAAATCAAAGAAGAGTAGAAATAATGATTGCATAAAGGAGAATGACTCAATGAAGCAAGCATCCACACCACCAAGACCCGCGAGGGATAAAAAAGCAGCCTGACCGGGCGAAGGTCAGGCTGCAAAAGAAAAGAATTCTGATTTGGTCAATTGAAAATCAGTTAAGAGTGCCTCGGGACAGGCGTGGCTGTTCAACTCCAATCTGGAAAGCAGCGCGTCTTTTTTCTAAAGGCATCATGGTTGTAATCTCGTCATGGTCATACCCCACGGCCATGTTGCGGCGGCTGAGAAGAATCGGGCGTTTCAGAACAGAAGGGTTTTTCTGAATGAAATGCGTCAGATCGTTAACGGACATGTCATCAATGACTTCCTTTAAGGAAGCATAAGCTTTAGAACGGGTGGAAAGAATGTCCTCAGTTCCATTTTCACAGCGGGCGAGAAGATATTTGACTTCCTGCTCAGAAAGCTCATTGTTGAAAATGTTCTTTTCTACGAAATCAATATGATTATCTTCCAGCCATTTCTTGGCTTTTCGACAATTTGCACAGCCAGGGGAGGTATAGAACAATACCGATGCGTTCATTGGGATCTCCTTTTATTGTTCAGATCACAAATACTCGATCTTTAGAACGCCTTAATCCTACTCGTATCCAACCGAAATGCAATAAGTATTTTTTAATTTTGCATTTTTGATCGGATTCTGATACTTTATAAAGATTCTCTGGATTCTAAGACTGTTGCGATCTTCTTTATTTATATTCGGATTGATCCAAAGGTAAAGAGAAAGTTTCACAAGCGTTTTCATTGTTATTTGTTTGATGCATACAAAATGCAATCGAACCGGCTCTTTGTATGAAATCGGGCAGTTTATGAATTCAGAAATCGCTGTTGAAAGAGCTTTAGGAAAACAGATTGGAGTCATTTCCAGGAAAATGAGCGACTTTTTTCCTTCAAACTGCCTTGAAACAAAAAACGTGCTATATTGATGAAGTTAAAACTTGAAAGGTGAAATTATGGGAAGACATTTTGAGGTGCGTGCAGCAGCTATGGCCAAAACTGCCGCCGCCAAAGCCAAGGTATATTCCAGATATTCCAAGGAAATTTTAGTGGCCGCAAAAAGTGGCGTTCCAGACCCGGATATGAACCAGGCCCTGAAAAAAGCCATTGCCAGAGCAAAAGCCAACTCTGTCCCCAGTGATGTCATCAAACGCGCCATCGATAAGGCAAAATCCTCTGCAGACGAAAGCTTCTCCGAAGCCCGCTATGAAGGATTTGGTGCTGGTGCCGGATCAACAATCATCATTGACTGCCTGACTGACAACGCAAACCGTACAATCGCGAACCTGCGTTCCTGCTTCAATAAATCTCATTCCAAAATGGGAGTCAATGGTTCTGTATCCTTCGGATACGAAGATCTTGGTGTCATTGTTGTACCTTTTACTGACGAAGACGCAATGATGGAAGCCATGTTAGAGCATGACATCGACCTGCGCGATACCGAAGTGGAAGATGGCTACATGACCGTAACCGTAGATCCAACTCAGCTCGATGAAGCGAAAGAAGCCGTTGACGAACTGATTCCAGACGTAAAATATGAAGTCCTCGAACGTCGTATGGTTCCAAATGAAACCGTAACGCTCGAAGGTGAAGATCTTGAACTGTTCAAACGTCTGCTTACATTACTGGACGATGTTGACGATGTACAGAACGTTTATCACAACGTAGATAACATCTAAGACCGCCAATTCTGACTTGATTGATTTGATCGATTTGATATAACTTCAAAATAGTGAGGCTGCCCGCAGAGAAAATCCCGGCAGCCTTTTTTTTGATGCTGCACAAAAAAACTGAATCCAGAAAAAAGGATTCAGGCTGGAAAAGTTCAGTTTTGGTCTCTATGGCTTGCTTTGGTTTATATGGCTTGTTGTGGATCCTTTATGGCCTGCTGCAGCTCTTTGTCTTGCAACTGCCTGAAAGATTGCGGCTGTCCACAGCGTAGCAGCTGGTGTCAGCAGGACTGCTTTTGGTATTGGTCAGTGTCGTCGGCACAAGTCTGCCCGGACTCCCTGACTTTTCTGGGATCCCACAAAGCATCGGCTTCCCGGTTGGTCAGGGCTTTCATGAAGTTTTTGTGGGCATCGGGATATTGGCGGTAGATGCTCTCCAGCATTTCTTTCATGGTCTGTCTTTCGGAGTGGCCATCATTGGGGCAGACGGGTTTCACGCTTGGAATCTGGTTGATCCGGCAGACTTCAATGATCTGCTCTTCTGTTAAGTACACAAACGGACGGATCATCGTCATATCCATTCGGGACATGTACTGTTTGGGAGAAAAGGTGGAAACTCTGGCGCCATGGATCATATTCATCAATAAAGTTTCCATGGCATCATCGCCATGGTGGCCGAAGGCAACTTTATTGCAGCCTAGGTTTTTGGCGGTTTCCATCAGAACACCCTTTTTCAGGTTGGAGCAAAGGGAACACTGAATGCGCCCGTCTTTCATGTTTTTCTCCATATTGAGAATGTCATAGATTTTTGTCTTTTCAATGTGCAGATCCAGATGATACTTGTCGGCAAACTCCTGCATGAGCTTATCCTGCTCTGGATGATCAGCAATGGAGACATGAATTCCACAGAGCTCAAAGTCTTTTCCTTCAAATTTCTGGTACATGGAAAGTGCAAGAAACATCAGCATGGAATCTTTGCCCCCGGAAAGGGCAACTGCTAATTTATCTTTAGGCTCAATCAGGCTGTAATCCTGATCGGCTTTTCGAATGGCTTTTAAAATGGTCTGTAACTTCATTGGAAAATCTCCTTTCATCTCCACTTCAGTGCCACTCAATGTGCAGACGGCACTGGAAACATAAATCCAATAAAAGAGAGCAAGATTGAACGAATTCGCACACGATTGAAGATTCGTTCTCTTTTTCTAAAATAAACCTCAGTCCCCCAGTACAATAAATACATCTTTAGCATCTCACCGAATATTCGAAAAGAAGGTGGTTTGCAAAGAGTGAAAGAGCTTTACTGAAGCATGAAAATCAACAAAAAATAACGATTGGACCCAACTGGAAAGAAAATTTCTGAATTGTCTGGATCAGCCAAATCTGGATGACTTTTCAGCTTTTTGATTGGGTTGTTGACATGGTACAGTATAGCAATCAAAAAAGTGAGGGTTTACCATGTGTGGAATTGTAGGATACGTCGGCAGCCGGCAGGCCGCGCCGATTTTACTGAACGGATTGCGTCATCTTGAATATCGTGGGTATGATTCAGCGGGCACCGCTGTCTTTGAGCCAAATGGAAA
Source organism: uncultured Allobaculum sp. (assembly GCA_910579655.1). GTDB lineage: Bacteria > Bacillota_I > Bacilli_A > Erysipelotrichales > Erysipelotrichaceae > Allobaculum. Next base: position 29,368 of record CAJTVE010000005.1, read on the forward strand.
AATCCAGATCGTCAAAGCCAAAGGGCGCCTGAAAAATCTGGATGAAAAGCTGGACAGCGGCCGGGCGCTGCCGGGTACAACCGGGATTGGCCATACGCGCTGGGCAACGCATGGCGAACCCAGTGAATCGAATGCCCATCCTCAGGTCTCGATGAACGGAACGGTCGTTCTTGTCCATAACGGCATTATCGAAAATGCTGAAGAACTCAAGGCCAAACTGGAAAAAAGCGGCTTTACGTTCACCTCCGAAACGGATACTGAAATTGCGGCCAACCTGATCGAGTACTATCAGAACAAATACCATCTTGGCCCGGTTGACTCCATTGCCAGAGCCATGCTGCGCATCCGCGGCTCCTATGCATTAGGAATTCTGTTTGCCAATGAACCGGATGTCATTTATGCCGCCCGCAAAGAATCACCGCTGATCATCGGTCAGAATGAAGGCGAAGCCTTTCTGGCCAGCGATGTTCCGGCGATTCTCGACCAGACGACGCATGTCTACTATCTGGACAATATGGAGATTGCCCGGATCACCAGCGAGAATGTTGAGTTCTTTAATATTGAACGGGAACCAATCGAAAAAGAACGGGTCACGGTTGACTGGGATCCAGAATCGGCTGGTAAAGATGGCTATGAGCATTACATGATGAAAGAAATTCATGAACAGCCCAAAGCTGCAGCAACCTGCCTGAACCACTACATCAAAGAGGGGATTGTTGAATTCGAAGAAGATGTCCTGGCTCTGCTTGATCCAGACAAGATTCATTCGATTGTTATTACTGCCTGCGGTTCGGCTTATCATGCAGGTCTGGCTGCCCAGTATGTGATTGAATCCCTGGCCAGAATTCCGGTTCGTGTCGAGCTGGCCAGTGAATTCCGTTACCGCAATCCTATGGTGGATGAACATACGCTGGTCATTGTTCTTTCTCAGTCTGGAGAAACCGCCGATACGTTAGCTGCCTTACGCCTGGCCCAACAAAAAGGGGCTTCGGTTCTGGCGGTTGTCAATGTCCTTGGAAGTTCGATTGCCCGCGAAGCCAATGCGGTGATCTATACGCTGGCGGGTCCGGAAATTGCGGTCGCTACAACGAAAGCCTACTCCAACCAGCTGCTGGTGATGGATCTGGTGGGTCTGGTTCTGGCCTGGAAAAAGAACCTGATTGATCTTGATACCTATAACCGGATGGTGGCCAGTCTGCTTCGTCTGCCGGATCAGATGCAGTCCGTGCTCGATGACAAGGAACGTCTGCAGTGGTTTGCGGCCAAGTATTCCCGAGCCAAAGATGTCTTCTTTATCGGTCGGGGGATTGACTATGCGGCCGTGATGGAAGGTTCTTTGAAAATGAAGGAAATCTCTTATGTTCACTCCGAAGCCTATGCGGCAGGAGAACTGAAGCATGGCACAATTTCTCTTGTCGAAAAAGGAATTCTGGTCATTTGTACCCTGACCCAGCCGGCTTTATACGAAAAAATGATTTCCAATATGCGCGAAGTCAAAACCCGCGGCGGCTACTTATTCGGCCTGACCCGGCGCGGAAACTATAACATTGAAGATACCGCTGATTTCAGTGTGTACCTGCCCGTCAACGAAGATCTTTTCATGCCAAGTCTGGCGATTCTGCCTTTACAGTTGCTTGGTTACTATATTTCTGTTGCGAAAGGTCTGGATGTCGATAAGCCAAGAAACCTGGCAAAATCCGTTACCGTTGAGTAAGAAAATCTGGATGGTTTGATCTGTCTGGCTTCATCCCTCTTTGCTTTTTCTTCTTTTCTGGCCGTTATCTGCCAGAAGCCTGGTTTTCAAAATAAAAAAACCAAAACGCTTTCAGCTGCCATGGAGTCGATCTATGGCATTTTTTTGATGCCCTGAAAAAATGTTGGCCGCCAAAGAAGCCTTCAGGCTTTATCCATTGTTTGAAAACCCATAAAATAAAGGCATGAATGGAATTTTAGTCTTGAATAAGCCAGCGGGCATGACAAGCTTTGATGTGATTGCCAAGCTGCGCAAAAAATATAAACAGAAAAAATTTGGTCATGCCGGAACACTGGATCCGATGGCCAGTGGCGTTCTGGTGGTTCTGGCAGGATCGGCAACCAAAGTCCTGCCCTTTTTAACGGACACGGATAAGGAATACCAGGCAAGTATCGCTCTTGGTGCGAAATATGATACCGATGACGTATTCGGAACAGTGGAGCAAACCCGAGAAATCAATCCGGACTTTGACTTTGAAGCGACTTTGAAAAGCTTTGTTGGCAAGCAGCATCAGAAAGTACCCAAAGCAAGTGCCAAGAAAATCAATGGTAAAAAGATGTACGACTATCTGCGCTCCGGACAGGAAGTGCCGGAGGTTTATACGGATATTGAAATCTATGACATCAAGCCGATCGACGAAAACGAGCTGTCCTTTGATGTGAGTTGTTCTTCAGGAACCTATGTGCGCTCAATCTGCCGGGACTTTGGCGAGAAAACAGGCAATCTGGCCGCCATGAAAAGCCTGATCCGCAAGAAAGCCAACGGCTTTACCCTGGATGAGGCCCAGGAGATTGATGCACCCGAACATACTTTTTATCCAGTACAGCGGGTGCTCAATCTGCCAGAAGTTCAGGCGGAAAATCCGGCCGATATCCGCAATGGCAAAACGATTGTCCTGGAAAATAAAAATGACCGGGTGCTGATGATGGACGGCGATCAGGTTCTGGCCATTTACGAGCGGAAAATGCCAGGAAGCAAAGTGTTTCGAAGTGCAAGGGGGCTGTGGTGAAGATGAAAACAATCCGCATTGATTTTAAAAAGATCCCGTCTTTACCGGCCTCTGTCTGTGCCCTGGGCTATTTTGATGGTCTGCATACCGGTCATCAGGAACTGATCAGCACGGCCATTGCCCAGGCCAGAAGGTATGGTCTGGAAAGTGCGGCCCTGACGTTTGATCCCGATCCCTGGAAAGTGCTTCGTCCCAATGCCAATCTGGACCATCTTTGCGATCTTGATGACAAAATCCGGCTGATGGAGGCTTCTGGTCTGGATCTGTTCTATATTGTTGAATTTACGCATGAATTTGCAAATCTGTCGATCGATCAGTTCCATGACTTTTTAAAGTCGCTTCATATCAAGGAGATCGTCTGCGGGTTTGACTATACCTATGGCAAGATGGGCAAGGGAGATGTAGCCAGCCTGGAATCCTGTCCGTATTTTACGGTGGACGTCATTGATCAGATCAGTGATCATGATGAAAAGATTTCCTCAAGCCGTATTGAAAAACTGATCCAGCAGGGCAATGTGCTGGAAGCTGGCAAACTGCTTGGGTATATTTACTCCATCAAAGGAAGAGTTGTTCATGGCTATGAGCGCGGCCGGATTCTTGGTTTTCCAACCGCAAACCTCGAGCAGGTGCCTGGAAGCATTGTGCCTGGCGGCGGTGTGTATGCCGGGTATGTCCAGGTGGAGGACCGGATGATTCCGGCCATGATCAACGTGGGCACCAATCCAACATTTAATAACAAAGGCGTTACAATTGAAGCTAACCTTCTGGACTTTCAGGGGGATCTGTACGGGAAAACGGCACGGTTTTTCTTTGCAAACTTACTTCGAGGGGAGCAGAAATTCGCAAGTGTGGATGATTTGATTGCTCAATTAACAAAAGATCAGAGAAACACGCCTCAAGCACTGATTTCCTCCCATAATCTTCTCGGGCGTACAGCCAAAATATGGTCATTAAAACCCGGCGATGATATAATCGAAAAGTAAAGTCAGGTGAAACTATGTCAAATGAAACAAACGAAATGAAAGTTGTTGACCAGTACGGCTCAATCGTCTACAACCGTTCAGTTTTCTCGGCGATTGCCAGAAATGTGATCGATGAAAGCAAAAATGCCAAAGTGGCCGAAACTTCAAAGCTTTACCGCTTTGACAGGCTGTCCTGGATTGAGGACGGAAAACTCTATGTGTCGATTCCGGTCCGTGTGAACTGCAACGCCAACGTAAGTGACGTCTGTGCTTCCTTACAGAATAAAATTTACGAAAGTATCGAATACATGACCGACTATAAGCCTGAATCTATTGAGATTAAGGTAGTTGGATTTATCTTCTAAGGGAAATCCTGCCGGATTTCCCTTTTTTTGGAAAGGATCGCTATGAAAGAAAAGAAAACGCTGGCCGATGTCAGACCGATGAGTGAGGCGGAACTGAAAAAAGGAATCGAAAATCTGTCTCCGTTTATTTACGATGCCATTAAAGACCGTCTCGATGAAATTCCTGTCAATATTCAGGAAGCGCTGGTTCAGAAAATCCAGCTGCCAAGACGCGCCATGCTGGATTACAAAATTCCATTTAACCGTCATCAGATGCGCGAACTCGCTATTGAAGCTATCTATCAGAACTTATTGCTTGGCAAGGACATCAAAAAAGCTCTGTACGACGTTCTGTTAGGCAGCAACGAAGTTAATGGCTATCTGTACTCGCTGACAGTTGGAACCATTGAAAACAAGGATCGTTATATCGATCTGCTGTCGAAAAAACTGCGTTCTGACTGGAGCTGGGAGAGACTTTCTTTGCTTGAGCAGGCGATTTTACTGATGAGCTGCCAGGAAATCCTTGAAAATGGAACACCAAAATCGGTGGCCATCAACGAAGCTGTCACACTCGCAAAAGAATATTGTGACGAACCGGCCAGAAAGCTGGTCAATGGTATCCTCGATACGCTGGATACCAACGATGCAGACGATTAGTGTCGGCGAGCTGACCAGAAAAATCAATGCGTTTATCACACGCGGAGTCAATTTATCCAGTGCGATGATCAGTGGCGAGATCAGTAATTTTCGAAGATCTCCAAGCGGCCACTGTTATTTCAATCTCAAAGATGACAAAGGACAGCTGTCCTGTACTCTGTGGAAAACCCAGGCTGATAGAACTGGATTTGACCTTGGGGATGGGATGGCTGTCCTTGTTCATGGTGAGCTGACTTTTTTTGAAAAAAGAGGAACCCTCCAGATCAATGTCGATCATGTCGAGCCTGCCGGACTGGGCACGCTTTATCTTGAGCTGGAAAAACGCAAGAAACTTCTGGAAGCCCAGGGCTGCTTTGCGCAAGAGCGAAAAAAGCCCAAACCTGCCGAAATCAATTCCATAGCGATCGTCACGGGCGAAACGACCGCTGCTCTTCAGGATGCTTTAAAGACCATCCGGCTGCGCTGGCCGATGTTAAAAGTGAAATTATTCAAAACCCCGGTGCAGGGCGAAGAAGCACCGCCCAAAATTGTCAGGGCTCTTCAGGCTGCCGACCAGAGCGGGGCCGATGCCGTTTTGCTCATTCGCGGCGGCGGAAGCTTTGAAGACCTGTTCTGCTTCAATGATCCAAGAATTGTCTATGCCCTCAACCAGATGAAGACCTATACCGTGACCGGCATCGGCCATGAAATCGATACCTCCCTGGCTGATCTTGCTGCTGACCATATGGCACTGACGCCAACCGCTGCCGCCCAATGGGTCACCCCGGATCAGCATGAAGTGAAAGCCCGTCTGGATTCCTTGCAAAAGCAGCTGATTCAATCGGCCAGAGCGATCTTTAATCACAATGCGCAAAAGCTGATGTATTTACAAAGCGCCTCAGCCCTGGCGAATCCGCAGGCCTGGATTGATCAGCGTAAAAATTACCAGCAGCTTCTCTTACAGCGTCTGATCCAGCTTTCGACAAGCCGGATGCATCTGGTTGAAAACCAGCTGAGCGCTTTAAGCAATGCCCTGGTGCAGTCCATGAATGATGATCTTTCCAAAGCTGACCGCAGACTTCAGTCCCATACAGGCCAGCTGCTGCTTCACTCACCTATGGGCCAGCTGCGCCTTTCCAAAATGGAACTGGAAAGAAATATCCAGAGTCTGCAGACTGCTTTTGGCTACCAGCTTGATGGTGCAAAAAACCAGCTCGATAAACTGGAGGGCATGCTTAAGGCCCTCTCCGTGCAGGGGGTTTTAGAGCGTGGATTTGCGATTGCCTATCTGGAGGGAAAGCCGGTTCGTTCGGTGGATGAACTGAAGAAAGCGGATCTGGTTTCTCTCCAGTTTGCGACTGGAATGGCAAAAGCTGAAATTATGGAAACAGACCTCGCAAAGACGGATGAGCAGGCGGGATAGATTCTGATTTTGATCGGCTTGTTTCCAGATTCAGACTGAATGTTAATCTGCTTGATCCGTTCTGTCCGTTTCTGTTCACCCTGGTTTTATCCGTTGCTTTAAACAGCGACAATCCGCCTAAAAGAGCAGGAGACCGATTCAACCTTATGGAATCTGCTCACTGCTCTTTTTCTCTTTATTTTTCACTTGAAGCCATTTTTGATCAATGAAAGACCAGAACAGGAATCCCCTCGAACCGCCCGTCCTAATGAAATCATAAAAATACAGCCTAAATGCAGCTGAACACTAGAGCAGCTGAACACCAGAATGGCCTGAATCTGGCCATCGTTATCTACAGGAGACCAATTATGCCCACTCAAAACCTTACGTTCCAGCAGTCGATGAACCGCCTGGAACAGATTGTCAATGAACTGAACAACCCTCATGTTGAACTGGAACATGCCATGTCCTTGTTTAAAGAAGGACTTGAGCTGTCCAAAAGCTGCCAGAGTCAGCTGGAAAGCTTTGAAACGCAGATGAATGAACTGATCGCAAAGGATGTGAAGCCAGCTCATGAGTAATCCATTTGAGACTCTTCGCAATCAGTTTGATTTGTATCTCGATACCCAGACCAACAAACTGCCAGAATCCAGATTGAAAGATGCCATGCGCTACTCTTTGTTAGCAGGGGGGAAGCGCGTGCGTCCAATGCTTTTATTTGCGGCTCTGGATGCCTATGGCCTGCCGGCCGAAGAAGGCTTTCCAATGGCCGCAGCCATTGAAATGATTCATACCTACTCCCTGATTCATGATGATATGCCAGAGATGGATAACGATGATCTGCGGCGGGGAAGAGCGACCTGCCATCGGGTCTATGGGGATGATATTGCCCTGCTTGCCGGCGATGGTCTGCAGGCGTTTGCATTTGAACAGCTGAAGGATGTCTCCGATCCGAAAAAAGCCATTGATCTTTGTGTGCTCTTAGCCCGTATGGCAGGACCGGCCGGGATGTGTTATGGTCAGGACCTTGACCTGGATGCAGATGGTGCCTCGTCACTTGAAGATATTGAACGCATTGAAACCTATAAGACGGGCTGTCTGATCGCCCTGCCGCTTTGTTCTGCAGCCATTCTGGCTGGCCATCCAGAAGACGTCGATAAGTGGCAGCAGATCGGCCGCCAAATTGGCATTCAGTTCCAGATTCAGGATGATCTGCTGGAAAAAACATCGAATGCAGCCATCATGGGGAAATCTTTGTCCGATGAGCGCAATGAAAAAGCGACTGCCTTGACGTTCTTTGGCCTGGAAGAAGGAAAAGCCAAAGTGCTTGAGTATGAAAAATCCATTCTGACCAAGCTTGATGAATTCAATCTCAATGATGATCTTCTTCGAAGTCTTATCGAACAATTGACTCACCGCACCCATTAATTCATTCATCCATCTATCCATTCATCCGTCAGTCTGATCACCAACCTGACCAGAGTCCGGTTTCTGGCGTTTCTTTGAGTCGGTAAAGAATGATTGTCAGGATGCTGCAGCCGTTTTGCTTTGGAGACAGGATTCAATCTGTTGTATTTTTTTCAAGGATTCATTTTCAGGATGCGGTATGATGAAGATACTCTCTAGGATACAAAATCCTAAAATTTTTACAATTATCCGTGCAATTTGCACGCACCTCATTTAGAATACTCTCACACTTCCTCATTTCGCGGACTCCTTGCGCAATCAGAACGGGGTTGAGAGCATTCTTTGCCTGTTAGAAGCATGTAAGCCCGATTGACCGTGCTGGCAGCAGGTGCAATTTCGTTAGAAATTCTGGAAGGAGGAAATTGTTTGTTACTGACTCAGCTGAAAGATCCAGCCCAGCTAAAAGATCTGAGCGTTGAAGAACTCGAAGATTTAGCCCGACAGATCCGGTTGTTTCTGATTCAAAGCATTTCCAGAACTGGTGGTCATCTGTCCAGCAATCTTGGGATCGTCGAACTGACTCTTGCCTTACATACCGTCTTTAATTCACCTAAAGATAAAATTATTTTCGATGTTGGCCACCAGAGCTATACCCATAAAATCCTGACTGGCCGAATGAACCAGTTTAAGACTCTGCGCCAGTTTCATGGCCTTTCGGGCTATCAGAAACGGGCCGAAAGTGAGCATGACAGCTGGGAAGCCGGCCATTCTTCAACTTCGCTTTCAGCAGGTCTTGGCATGGCGATCGCAAGAGATCTGCAGGGTGGGGATTTTGAGGTTGTCAGTGTCATTGGCGATGGAGCTCTTGGCAGCGGCATGGCTTTGGAAGCCCTAAATGATCTGGGCGCCCAGCATCGCAAGATGATCATCATCTTAAATGATAATAAGATGTCGATTTCACCCAATATCGGTGGGATTGAACGTTCCATTACCAAAGTCCGGACTTCAAAAGTGTACCGGGAAACGAAAAAAGATCTTTATGATACGTTGATCGCTTCGAATACAGGCAAGGAAATCCTGAATTTTTTACGGGACTATCGCGATCGAATCAAAGAAAAGGTCATTGATGCGCCCTTATTTACCTCGTTTGACCTGGACTACATTGGTCCGGTCGATGGATCCAATATTCCAGAGCTGATCGATGCTTTCCAGACCGCAAAAGAACATGATGGCCCGATTGTCGTTCACGTGCTGACCAACAAAGGAAACGGATATTCCTTTGCGGAGCAGGATGAAACCGGCGTGTGGCATGGTGTGGGACCATTTGATATCCGGACCGGTAAATTTCTGGGGGAAAAAAAGCCAGATCAGGTCAGCTGGTCGGAAGTCGCAGCCAGAACGCTGTACCGACTTGCAGCCCAGGATCAAAAGCTCTGCGTGATTACCCCAGCAATGGCTACAGGCAGTGCCCTGCTTCCATTTGCCCATAAATATCCGGATCGCTTCTTTGATCCAGGAATTGCGGAAGAACATGCGGTGACCATGGCAGGAGCCATGGCAGCCGGCGGTCTGCATCCGTTTGTCTCAATTTACAGCTCCTTTTTACAGCGGGCGTATGATCAGGTGCTCCATGATGTAGCGCGTATGGATCTGCCGGTTGTCTTTGGCATTGACAGGGCGGGACTGGTTGGCAGTGATGGCGAAACCCATCAGGGGATTTATGACATCTCTTTTCTGAATACCATTCCCAATGTGGTCCTCTGCCAGCCAGCTGATGCTACGGAAGCCCAGAATCTGATTTACACCGGCTTTCAGTATCGTCATCCATTTTTTATCCGGTATCCGCGCGGTAAAACACATTTCCAGCCCAATGCCAATCTGGAACCCATTGAAATCGGCACCTGGACATCGACCGAAACGGGAACTGGAACCCCAGAGCAGATCGTGATTGCGTATGGCGAGGATGTAAAGAAAATTGAACAGCGGGCGGCCAGAGAGAATCTGAATCTGAAGGTCGTCAATGCCCGCTTTCTGATCCCGCTCGATACTGCGATGCTTGATATGATTTTTGATTCTGGACTGCCGGTTACGATCTATGAAACAGACAGTCCATTTGGCGGGCTTTCGACGAGTATTGCCCGTTACCTTGAAACCAGACACCAGGACTTTGATCTGTTAACGCTCAAAGACGGTTTTATCCCGCAGGGATCGATCAGTGAACTGCGCAAGGATCAGCAGATCAGCCTGGACGATTTATTTGAAAGGTTGGATGCGCATGCGTCTCGATCAGAAATTAGCTGATCCACTTGGCTCCCGGACTCGGGCAGCTGATGCCATTAAATCCGGACGGGTGACTGTCAATTCGAAAGTCATTACCAGACCGGCCTATGAAATTGAAGAAGGGGATGTCGTTGAAGTCGCTGCCGTTGACCACGATTATGTCTCCAGAGCCGGCGGCAAGCTTTTAGCCGCATACGATGCCTTTGATCTGTCAACTCAGAACGAAACTGTTCTTGATATTGGCGCCAGTACGGGCGGCTTTACCCAGTGTGCTTTAGAGCATGGAGCCTCGAAAGTCTATGCATTGGATGTTGGCCATCTGCAGCTGGCTCCTTCTTTAGAAGCGGATCCTCGCGTGGTCAAGATGGAAGGGGTCAATGCCAAAACCATCTCGAAAGACTGGTTTCATCCGCCCATTGATTTTGTGTGCATGGATGTCAGCTTCATTTCCGCGATCAGCATTCTTGAGCCTTTATTCACCCAGTTTGTTCCGAAACATATGGTCATTCTGGTCAAGCCGCAGTTTGAATGCGGTCCGAAGGCTCTGAATAAAAAAGGCGTCATCCGCCACCCGAAATATGAAAAAGAAGCCCTGGAAAAGGTCAAAGCCTTTTTAGGGCAATACTACCAGAATCTGCAAGCCATTCCCTCCCCGGTCGTCGGCCGGAAAGGGAATCAGGAATATGTAATTTATGCATCGAAAAGGAGGGAACGATTTGATTGATCAGCTGATGGTTCAGGACTATATCCTGTTTGAAAACGCCCAGATCGACTTTAAAAATAATATGTCGGTGATCACTGGTGAAACCGGAGCCGGTAAATCTCTGCTCATCGATGCCATTCATGTCATCTCGGGCGGCCGGGTTTCCAAAGGTGTCGTTCGCAAGGGCAAAGACAAAGCTGTTTTACAGATGATTCTTTCCGGCCCGGATGAGACCGTCCGCTCCATGCTGGAAGAAAATGGTTTTGATCCTGACGAAGACATCATTCTCACCCGCATCGTGAACGCCAATGGCAAAAGCCGCATGCTGCTCAATTCCCGCACGACAACCAATGCCTTTGTCAGTGAACTTGTCAGCCGGATGGTGGATATTCACTCCCAGATGGATACGGTCCGCCTGATGGATCCCCAGCTGCAGCTTGATATGCTGGATCGGTTTGCCAAAACCGAAGAGCTGCGCCAGAAAACCGCCGATGCGTATGCAATCCTGCATAAAAAAGCAGTTGAAATCAAGAAACTGAAAACGCAGACGTTCTCAGATGCTCATCTTGAAGCCATTACCCGTCAGCTCAATGAAATCAGTGCGGCAAAAGTCCAGGATGGTGAGCTCGAAGAGCTTGATGCCCGGATTGAGCAGGCTGAAAAAGTGGTGGCGGCTACGGAAAACCTCTCTGAGGCTTCCTATTACTGGAAAAAAGAAGGTGGGATTTCCGATCAGCTGTATACTGCTCTGAAACTGCTTGAGGATACGCCAACCAATGAAAACTATGGCGACAAGCTCCATGATTTGTACTACCAGCTTCAGGATCTGTTTGAAAACATCTCTGATGCGCAAAGTGATGCCTCTGAAGATGGCCAGTCTCTCGACCAGCTTCATGAACGCGAGTTCTTAATCCGTCAGCTGTTCAAAAAATATGGTGGGAATTATCAAGCGCTGATGGAAACGGAAAAATCGCTCAACCAGCAAGTAGATCTGATTTTGCACCGGCAGGATCTGTTTGAGAGGCTGGAAAAAGAAAAGAAAGAAGCCACCAAAGTGTATACTGCTCTGGCCAGCCAGCTTCATAAGCAGCGTCAGGATGCGGTGCCGGAACTCAAAAGCCTGATTGAAGCTCATGCCAGAGATTTGATGCTGGAGCATTGTGTGTTTGATGTTCATTTTGAAAAGAAAAATCCATCCAAAGACGGCATGGATCTGATTGAATTCCATGCCAGCATGAACCCCGGCCAGCCGCTCACCCCGCTCAAACAGTCTGCCAGCGGCGGAGAACTTTCCCGGCTGATGCTCGCCTTGAAGGTGGTTTTCCAGGCGGAAAATGGAATCGGGACCCTGGTCTTTGATGAAATCGATACGGGTGTTTCCGGGAAAGTCGCCCTGGCGATGGGAAGTAAGATGCATGCCCTGGCAGACAACTACCAGGTGCTTTGCATCACCCATTTGCCTTCGGTTGCCGTCTGGGCAGATGACCATTACCGGGTGGCCAAAACAACCGATGGGACGACGACTTCGACGCATGTCAGTCTTCTAAGTGAGGAAGAACATTTTGAAGAACTGGCGATCATGGCCAATGGAACTGCTGAGCCAACGGCAGTGGAAAGCATGAAAGAACTGTTCCACCGGGTGCGCCATGGCTAGAGTATTATTCCATATCGATCTCAACGCATTTTTTGCCTCGGCTGAAGAACTGCGTCATCCTGAGTACAAAGACAAACCCCTGGCGATCGGATCCAATTCCGCCAGGGGTGTTCTTGCGACCAGTAACTATATTGCCCGCAACTATGGTGTCACCTCCGCCATGCCAACCCGAATGGCGCAAAAACTCTGCCCGGAACTGGTCATTCTCAATTCCGATCATGATTACTATCGTCAACTGTCCAGCCAGTTCTTCGCGTATCTGCGCAAATTTTCCGGCAAGCTGGAAATTCTCTCTATTGATGAGTGTTTTCTGGATGTGACCGAAGTCATTGCCCGTTATCCCCGGCCATTGGATCTGGCGGTTCAGATTCAGCGCGGCGTCCTCGATGAGTTGGGACTGAAGTGCTCGATTGGCGTGGGTCCGACCCGTTTTCTGGCCAAAATGGCTTCCGATATGCGAAAACCGATGGGCATTACTGTGCTTCGCAAGCGCGACATCCAAGCCAAGCTGTATCCGCTCCCCATTGAAAGCTGTATCGGGATTGGCAAGAAAACCGTTCCGAAGCTTAAGGAAAAGGGAATTGAAACGGTTGGGGATCTTGCAAGTGAAGAAAACCGGGCGGTCTGCACCCAGATTTTGCAAAATTCCTGGCCCGAAGTCTACGCGAAGATCACTGGCCAGTCTTCTGATCAGCTGGTGTACTCCACGACCCGCAAATCGGTTTCTCATTCGAAAACCTTTCCCCATGATTTGTATACCCTGGAAGAAGTGCTCGAACAGGCTTCACTTCTGACCCGTCAGATTGCAGAGGCCATGGCCCGCACGCATAAAAAAGGGGCCTCGATTTCCGTTGTGCTTCGGGATGGAGATTTCCATAACCAGGTTCGTTCGGCCAGACTGCCATCCATGACCAATGATTATTTCATTCTGATCGAAAAAGTCCGAGCGCTCATTTACCGTAATTTTGAACCTGTCGGCTATCGGCATATTGGTATTTCCGTTGGCTCTTTGCAGGATGAAGACCAGATTGTCCTGCAGCCAACGCTCTTTGATCCATCCGTCAGCGGATCAGATGCGGTGATTCGATCCCTGAATAAACAGCTTGAAGGGGCGGGTCTGATGAAACTGAGCGATCTGATGAAAAAGAAAGAAGCCCAAAACGAACAGGAAAGCGCCGCTGACCACATATCGGCAACTGACCAATCCAGTTTGGCTGGTCATGAACCCGATCCTGACAAAAATGGCCAGCCAGCCGATGGCCATGCGGCCCGTCAAACTATTGCAACCAGCCAGGAGGTCAGTGATGAACAATGAACTTGAAGGCCTGCTTGTCGAAAATGGTCTGGATCCAGAAAAGATCCGGGAAGACTATTTTATTGATCCCGAGTGCCGGATTTTACAAAGCAAGCAGCATTTCTGCTTCAACTCTGACAGTACAGATCTGGCCAGACTGTGCCGGGTGTATCCGCATGACCGGGTCTGCGAAATCGGCACGAATAATGGCGCTTTGCTTGTTTATTTAGATCGGTTTCAGCCGGACTATCTTTGCGGGATTGAAATTCTCGAAGAACCCGCAAAACTGGCACGGCTGAATCTCGATCGTTCGGTTTTGTGCAAGCATGAGATCTTTGTCGGCTCCGTGGAATCCTTTCCAGAAGGACAGTTTGATCTGGTGCTCTGCAATCCGCCTTACTTTGAACTGCCCAAGGACCAGAATTTTGTTTCTCAACTCTCTCTTCGGCAGCAGGCCCGGTTTGAAAAGAATCTGGACTTAAAAACCATGATTGCCCAGGCTTCCAGACTGCTTCGTTCAAATGGCCGGTTTTGTTTGGTGCATCGCCCAGAGCGGATAGCCCAGGCCATTGTCGAGCTCAATGCAGCCAATTTTTCCATTTCCAGGCTGCAGATTGCCTATGACAAACGAGATGGACAGGCCAAGGCCATTTTGATAGAAGCCATCAAGGAAGGAAGCTGTCGGCCTCAGATTCTTGAGCCGATTGTTCGAGAATAGAGTCTGGAGTCTCAGGTGGATTCTATCCCAGGCCTGAATTCATGCTTCAGCTTCAGGCTTTTTTTACAGAAACAGAGACGATAACTGAGCAATACGAAAAATGCGAAAGAAAAATATGAAAGAAGGGAAAAGAAATGGATCTGGATTCAGTCATTCGATCCTTTTCAAGCTGGGCTGAAAACAGCCAGGGCAAAGCCCGCTCCTCCGTTGATAGCCAGCGTCAGGATCTGATTTTACTCAAAGAATATCTCAAGGAGCAGAAAACACAGATCGAAGAGGTCGATGGCCTCTTCTTACAGGGATTTCTGGATGAACTTTCACTGCGTTACGCCCCAAGCAGCATTGCCAGACTGACCAGCACCCTGCGTTCTTTTTTTGGCTACCTGAATCTGATGTATGACCTGCCGGATCCCAGCACGCTGTTAAAAGCGCCCCACATCAGCCGTCATTTACCCGTCTGGGCTTCTGATGCTGAGATGGAGGCGGTACTGGCCGATTTTGACCAGTCCGATAAGGGAATTCTTGATAAGACGATTGTGACGGTCCTGTATTGCTGCGGACTTCGCGTGAGTGAACTTTGTACGCTTCGGACCAATGATGTCCGCCTGGACCAGAAACAGATTCGTGTATTGGGCAAAGGGGATAAGGAGCGGATTGTTCCCCTGGTGGACGAATGCATTCAGCAGATGGCGCTCTATTGGAATGTCGTCCGCCAGCCCAAAGCGAGTGCGGCCAGCTATTTCTTTGTTTCCCTGAAAGGTCTGCCGCTCAACCGGCAGTATGTTTACCGGCTTACCAAAAACAGTGCGCTCAATCACCAGCTCTCGCCCTCTTTTTCCCCACACTCTTTGCGCCATTCGTTTGCGACTCGGCTGATCGAAAACGATACGGATCTGCGAATGGTGCAGGAACTGCTTGGTCATGCCGATATTTCCACGACCCAGATTTACACTCATGTTGACACAAGCCGGCTGGTGGCCAGCGTGGACCAGGCTTTAAAGGATCCAAAACTGGCTTTTGACAAACGGCCTGCAAAATCTGCCGCAGCGAATGGCCCCAAATCCGATACACAATCTGATCGTGAAAATAAGCAATAAGGACTTGACAGCTGTGCGATGATAGAAAAGGCAGGCAGAAGCCGATGAATCTTTCAAAGCTGGATGCACTGCCGACCCATCTGTCAAAAAAGCTGCCGGATCCTGACGATCAGCCGCTAAAATGCGAAGAAATCCGGCGATAAGCCGGAGCGTGATAGAATAAAATCTCACAGACCAACAGGCCCAGCCAAGTCAGATTTTCTGATGAATTGGGCCTTTTATCTGAGTTCATACAGGACTTGTGAAGAGATTCCTATTTCTTTATGAGTTCAGTTCTCACACAAAATCATAGAGGCAGCTTTGCTGCCAAGGAGGAAAGAACATGAGTTGTGAAGGATGCCCATCTGCAGGAAACTGCTCCAAAGATCCAGGTTCTTGCAAAATTAAAGAAAATCCAAATAACCATATTAAAAACATCGTAGCTGTAATGTCCGGCAAGGGTGGTGTCGGCAAAAGTACCGTTACGGTGATGTTAGCCCGCGCTTTAAGCCGGCTTGGCTATTCCGTCGGCATTCTGGATGCCGATATTACCGGTCCATCCATTCCCCGTTTAATGTCTCTTGAACATGAGCAGGCGTATGCGGATAAAAACCAGTACGTTTTGCCTGTTGTTTCTGAAGACAACGTCAAAATGATGTCTTTAAACTATATGCTCAGCGATGAAAACGATCCTGTGATCTGGCGCGGTCCAATCGTTTCCAACGTTTTAAAACAGTTCTATACAGACGTTCTGTGGGGCGATCTGGATGTTTTGCTGATTGATATGCCGCCAGGAACAGGGGATGTGGCGTTAACGATCTTGCAGGAACTGCCTGTTGATGGCGTCATCATGATTTCTACGCCGCAGCCAATGGTTTCCATGATCGTGACCAAAGCCATCCGCATGTGTAACAAAATGAATATGCCAGTGCTTGGTGTGGTTGAAAACATGGCCTATCTCAACTGCCCGCATTGCAATGAGCGCACAAACTTCTACGAAGAAGAAGACCTGGAAGAGTTCAAGAACAATTCCGGTTCCAAAATTTACACAACCCTGCCAATGCTTGACCTGCTTCGCAATATTAACAAATACGACACATTCAATCTGCGCCAGCAGGAAGAAATTGCCGGCTTATTCGATGAATTTGCCAAAGAGATGATGGAAGATCTCGCTTTCGTGAAGGAAGAAAAAAATGGACCAGCAGCTGCTTGATCAGCTCAAAACTGAATATCATGCTTTGCTTGAACAGGGCAGACTTTCTGATGCGCTGCCTTTAATCCGCCAGGCTGCCCACTGGGCGGATGAAGAGTCTCAGATTCTGGCGGAACGGATTTATCTGCACGACGCCTATGGTCATCTGCGACAGGATCTTGCAGGCTATGAATACGCCATGCTGGCAGCCATGAATGGCGATGTGACCAGTATGTACGATCTGGCTTTTCTGTACCGTGATGGCAAAGGGACTGTCCATGATGCGGCTAAAGCTTTCTATTGGCTGACTAAAGCAGCAAATGCCGGGGATGCCAGAGCAATGGATGAACTTGGTCTTTGTTATCTACAGGCCAGGGGAGTGGCACGCGACCTTGACCAGGCGGTTTCTCTGTTTGAAAAAGCCAGAGAAGCGGGTGGTCAGGATGCCGATCTGCTCCAGTCCGCCAACAGGCACCTGTTCATGGCTCAAAAAATGATTGAAAAAGAGAAAAACAAGAAAGCCGAAGACTAGTTCGAATCTTTCCATCTCCTGCCTGGATACTTGTCTTTCCGGCATGGTTTGCAAAACGCATTCTCCAGAAGCATGCATGACCGCTCAACTCAGAATGTCGATGATTTCATTCGACAGCCCCTGTTGGGCGGTCATTTTTAGTTTTTGCAAAGGCTTGATGGGAATAAATTTGAAAAATGCACCATCATTTTTCAATGATCGATTTTAAAACCGTCTGATTTGTTTGTTTGGTTTTGACCCACTCTTTTTTAAGAGAGCTTGGGCTGCTTAAAAAGAACAAATGCCGGCACTTTATAAATCACTTGTTTTGCTACCTGAAATGTATTCATTTTTCCTATGAATAAGGTGTAAAATGGCCATAATATTCCGCAGAGCCGTTAGGAAGTTCATTGACGGGTATGGTACAATTCACATGAGGGATGAGTATGAAACGAAAAGCTGATTTAAACCAGATCTATCAGAACTCTCGCGACCTTTTCATCCGCAAGGGCTATAAAGCGGTCAAGATGGACGAGATCTGTGCCAGTGTCGGGATCTCCAAACCGACATTTTACAAACTGAAAATCAATAAGCGCGATCTGCTGATCCATGCCTACAAAGCAGCTGATGAACGCCTGCAAACAGATCCGGAAAATTTGTCTGCCCAGCAGATTCATCAAGAGATTTTCAGGGTTCTGGATCTTGTTATTGAGCAGATCTTTGGCAACGGGCCAGATATGCTGCGTGATCTTCTCCACCTGCATTTTGAACAATCCTGCCTGGATGAGATCTTGACTCCAACCTGGCGGGGCACGATGATCTCATTGATTAAAGCCGGCCAGAAAAAGGGTCTGATCCACAATCTGCGCAATCCACTGACGATTACGAAAGTCATTGGCGCCTATGTGACCGGATACAGTTTCCAGTTTGCGATGCAGCAGGCGGAAGATAACCGTGAGAATCTGCATGAAGGCGTTGATGCGATTCTGCATATTGGAGAAATCTATGAAAGCTGAAAAGAAAAGGCAGGATATTATTGATGCCGGGATGAAGCTGTTTCGAAAAGATGGCTTTGACGAGGTTTCGGTGGATGATATCTGTGATTCGCTGGATATTTCCAAGCCGACACTTTACAAATATGTTCCCAAAAAAGAAATGATTCTTGCCTATTACTATAAACAGCAGTCCGTTGACTTGTTACCGTCGACGTATGAGCTTCTCAACCAGAATAAGCCGGCGGCGGCTTTGCATAACCTGTTTAACCGGCTTCATGAGACCATTTACACTATGGGGCCGGAACTGTTTGCGGCGTATAGAGCTTATGCCCTGACAGACCATAATTATCTGGCTTCTTACAGCCGCCCCCAGGTTGAAGTCTTGGAGCGGATCTTAAAAGAACTCGAAGAGCAGGATTTCATTACAGCCAGGGCCACACCGCATAAGCTGGCGGTAATGCTGATGGACTTAAATGAAGGTCTGAGTATTTCCTGGGCGAGCCGGAAAGGTGATTTTGATCTGGGCAAGACATTCCAGTATTATACCCGGATCATGCTGGGGGTTAAAAAGGGCCCGGATAAGGATGTTGAATTCGAAATCGGGGAAGCCAACCCAATCGGACCATGAGCGATTTATGCAGCTGATTCTGGCTGGTTTCCATGGATGGAGCCAGATATCTCGGATTAAATAAAGTTAGCCCTATTCCATTTCCTGACAACCCACTCTTAACAGCCAAACTTTGAATCATCAGGATCGGATTTCAGTGGTCCTCCATATTTGAGTGTGGGTAGATGCGGTCGGACCACACTTTAACTGCGGAGCTATGATCCAACATAAGAAAACACTATGAGATTTGATAAAGGCGAGCGATGGATAATATCGTTCACCTTTTTTGAAATCTGAGATACTTGTGCTGCCAAATCCGCTCATAAATTTTTCCTTCGCTTAAACCCTTGACAGTGGGATCCCTGCCCCCTGGACCCCAAAAAAGCGTCCCGGTCGGTTGAAAAATATCTCCCGATAGGGACGCTGGCAGTCTACCAGGGGCAGCCCACTGTAAAGGGCCGCTTCGAAAATTTAATCGCTCTGTAATAAAATGGAATACCGATTCTCCATGATGCTTGGATCCACAATGGAATTTGATCCCCTTCAGGTGACCACATATATTTCGTGGAGGGTACCTCCAAGAAAGTGTGGGAAACCACACAAAGGTTTGGAGGCATAGTCCAACCACCCACAATCTTGGATATTCATTTCAGTTCCGGTCCTTTTTTACATCCCCAATCTTTTGATTATTACTACTCACACCCTAACCAGGGTACGAAGAAAAGTCGGAGATTTTATCCCTTTTTTTGAGGGGTCAGACTCCGGCTTTTTTTTGGAGAGGTTGCTTAAAAATCTTCTTGACCTTTGCGTATAGATTTCGGCCATGCACCTCTCGGTGTGCGGGACACTTGCAATATCGCAGTAATCATAGAGATCTTGCTGGCTCGGATCTTACACAAATGTAGTTTTTAACACGGATAATCCTGATAAATAAATTTGTATCGTTTATATCATTAACTAAATAACACTGTCTAATTCAAAATGAGCTTATCTATCGCTGTTAGGTTATTGCCCTTACCGCTGGGTTGCAATTACTATCGCAAATAATAGCGCTAGTAGCTAAACATGCTATTTGTGTAAGAGCCGTTAATGAATGCTAAAGTCATGGAGTAGGTATTGAATAAGTAGAGTCTGATATTGAATAACTGCCTGAAAGTCATTCTGTTTTTGGTAGTGTTCAATCAACAAACAATACAATGGGATTTCCAGTTCAACAGCATGATATTGAGGAAGCATAGATAGAATTTGTGTAGATAAATCCGTGATATCCTGTTCGTTATTTAATATGCTTAATAATAATTTCATAAATAGTTTGATGAATGAAGAACGCTTTCCGTTGGTCTTCTTACGAATAAATTCTCTAGCAAAATGCTCAGCTTGCTCATGATTCTTTAATCTAAAATTTGAAAAAACAAGAACGATATAAAGATCGGGAAAAAGGCTTCCCATATCAAGCCCCTTAAGGGCATATATTATGGCTTCTTCATCATTTTGTTGCATAAATTTACACCAAGCTAAGTTATCAAAAATCTCTTTTTGGATGATAGGATCCTTGATCTGTGAATAGTTATTGATGATATTCTGGTAGATTTCAATTGCCTTAGAGTAAAGATTCAGATTTCGGTAAAGGATCCCTTCATTCATTCGAACGGTTAAAATTCGACGATATGCTCCTGCCTGTTGAAGATTGTCAATGCATTGAGCAACTAGATTTAAGGCATCCAGAAATTGGCCTACATCTCCATACCTGTAGATTAAGTGATATTCAATTAAGCCAGATAAGTCCCTGCGGTGGGTATGTTGTGCCAGACTTGATGCTTTTTGAAGTGCACGAATCTGTCTTTTTGTCATATCAGGATCCGATGTGTCTTCAATGATTCCCAGTAAGTCATACAAGAGGGCCAGATAGTATTCATTAATGAAATATTGAGAATTAATAATATGCTGAACTTCTTTCATAGAACCTTTACCAAGAAAAAGGTTGTAAAACGAATGAACTAATCTATAGTGAAAATATGCAAAAGAATGTATATTGCTTTCATTATTAAGATATCCCTTGAATTCGCATAGCGTATTTTCATAAGAAAGATCAACAAATTCACGCACACACCTGTCAACCCAATCCTCAGCTTCTTTCAATTTCGAAATTTCTTTATTGAAATGGTAATTTTGATCATATGTTTCAAAGTATTGAATAGCAGAATTGAATGTTTCTATATTCATATTTTGCTGGCCAGATTCCATTTTGGATAGGGTTGAGTTACTGATGTGAAGAATTTTGGCAAGTTTTTTTTGAGAAATCTCATATTCTTTCCTTAGATCAAGAATATAGGCTCCATAAAAACGTTCGTGGTTATATTCGTAAGAGTAACTGTCTTGAAAAGTCATTTTTTTTTACGATCGGAATTTCGAAAATAATCTGTTCCTTTCTGTTTTAAAAAAAACTATCATGAAATCAGCAAAAAGGCCACTGATAGCTGAAATGTTGCCAACTATCAAATAAAAATAGATCTTAGACGATGTTTATTTCACATTTTATCTTTCTAAATTATCAGAAGATTGTAAACTGGTACTTTTATTTAAGGTTGTTTTCAATACTCTCATTCATTCAAATAAACCTCTCTAACAAAAGTGCACAAATTAAGTCCGAAACAGACATTGTCCAAGATCAACTCTTACGCGAATGGCGTGTTTAACTACCATTACAGATATTTGCAACATTAGCTATAGATAAGAACATTTAAATGAAAAAAAGAAAACGATGGAGAGTCGTAAAATGGCTCTCCCTTCTTGTTGGATTCAGTATCACGTTGTATTTTGGTGTGCTGTTTTTGGGACACCATCAGATTGACCATTTCAAGAGATCTGACCAGGCAGAGTTTTATGTTGTGAGTTATGACGGAATTACGGGATACCGGATTGAAAATGGCCAGCCAGCACCGGTCGTTGAAAACAAAGTCGGAATTATCCGTGAAGGGATGAATCCCATAGTTTTGCAGGCAGAGCTTCTTAATCGATATCTCGTCTTTTCTGAGGATGGATGGCCAACAGGAAAGACAGAAGGAGTCATTTCTATCGATTTTGAGGAAGGAACAGTGGAGTATCACAAGACGAAGCATAGTGCCTGGACGTCAGCTGGAGAAACAGAAAATTATTACTTTGCAATGGTTGCCGGTGGCGAAAATTTCATCTCAGTTTATACGCCACAATTAGAAGAAAAGGACCATCTGATTCTGGATCACCCTGCCATGATGGTCAACGATTTTACTGCAGACGCAAAAGATACTTTTTGGGCGATATCAACCGATGTGGAGTCGACAGTCAATGAAAACGGCTATCATGACTTTACGAATCGACTGCTTAAGGGGTCTGTCCAGGATGGAAAACTGAGTCTGGAGTTGATCAAAGAACTTGAAAAGAATCCTGACAGGCAATACTGGTTTAATGATACAGTTTACAAAGGGAATTATCTTTACTGTACCTGCCAAGGGTGGCGTAATTTAGCCACTTTCGAAAGAAACGTTGAGGGCTGGATTTATCGTTATAATCTTGTTCAGGAAACAGGAGAGTTTTTTCCTCTTGAGGAAGTTGCACCAGAAGCTTTTTTTGAACTTGATGACAATCTGTTTGCAATTAGACATTCCCAAAGTTCTTCAACCCAATTTGGATTTACATTGTTTGATGGAAATACTGGTGAAAGTACCTTTGTAAATTTGGAAGAACTTGGTGTTGATCGAGACAGCAATGAGGATCAGATCATGGACTTGATTATGGACATCAAGCCTTTAAATTCCCGGCAGCTTTTGCTTCTAATGCAAGATAAGCTCCTTTTATATGATCTTGATACTGATTCACTCGTTTCCCAGTTCCCATTGAAAGACGTGAACACGGCATTTCATATCTGGATTGTCCAGTAAAATCTACAACCGGTCCTTTGCATCCAAAGATCAATGCTTTACGGACTATAGCCAGAACAGACCAAATCCTTGCAGCTGAAGGCAGTTGCCTTGTTAGGTGGCTCATACTTTAGATGAAATTCGGCTGCTTTTTCACTATATAGACTGGCACTCCATATTTGCTGGTACCCCATATCTGTGTGGGTGATGTGGTCATGTATGGTCCTTCCACACAAAATGGTCGGGAGTTCAGGATACAAAGGCTAAGGAAGTCTTTAAGCAAACCCTCCAGAAAAAAATAAAAAATAAGCCGGAATCGACTCCCTCAAAAAAGGGATAAAATTCCCGGCTTTTCGTCGTGTTCTGGTGTAGGGGGTGAACAGTAACTTTTGATTTTCCTAAGAAACCATCAGAATTTCAGATTGGCGAAGGAATGACTTTTAAACCTGTTACAATGGAGAGCATGAACCAATCTGTAACGAAAACTCTGATCCTTACAGCGATGGTGCTTTGCGGTGGATTTGCCATCCTTTGTTATCTGCATTCTGATCCAAGCTGGTCGTTATGGCTGATTGCCTGCTGTGTCGTTGCCTGTATTTATTTTGGAATTTACCGCCCGAAAAAGAAGGCGCATAAAGAACCAGAAGTCCAGTCTATTCTGCCTGATTCGGCCAGAGAAGCGTTGATGGCCGGCCAGAAACCTCAAATTGGCAGCTCATTAAAGCTGAAAAAAGGCGAACACCTGTATTGGGTTGACCAGATGCGCACCGACTATTACAATTCCAAACCACGTGTCTTTTATCTGACCAACGAGCGGCTGGTCTGCCTGGATGACGATTTTCGTTTTTCACATCCAGTTTCCAGCATGATTATCACCATCAATTCGGATCTGATTCGGATTGAGCAGGGAAAGAGTAAAATGACATTTCGCTGCGCCAGTCCAGAGGCCTTCATGGCTGCATGGAATCTGGTGAAATAAGAAGAAAACCAGAAAGGGAAATACGATGCAAGTTGAAGTAACCAAAGAATTCGATGTCACTGCCGAACAGTTTTATGACTTTATGGTCAAAAGCATCTGTGAGCAGATTCAGGAAGAGCTGAATCTGGAGGTGGATCCAGCCCAGATTAAAGCTGGCTATACGCATAAAGTGAAATCGACGACGAAAGATGGAAATGTAGAAAAGATCCGCTATACCATCAAAGAAGCCAAACGGGCAGAAAAGTTCGTTACCGTCTTTACCTCCGCCAAGCGAAAGACTCGCTGTTCGTATACCTTTATTCCAACCGATAAAGGCTGTAAGTTTATCTATGTGGTCGATATCAATTTTGCGGATTCCAAATATGAACCTAAGGGATTCAAAGGGAAAATGGCGATGATCTCCGCTCGAAATCGTGCTGCCCGTCAGGTGAATGCCTCTTATGACGCCTGCAAGAAAGATCTCAAAGAACAGGCCAAGGAAAATAAGAGACTGGCAAAAGAAGCCCGTAAAGAAGCGGCCGGCGAGAATCAGAAAAGTGAAGCATAGCCCTTCTTCTGCTACAATGAATTTACTTTGTCCCTGCATGAAGGCAGGGATTTTCTTTGCCTGTAAAAAAACAAAGCCATATCCTTTTGAGATGAGCATTTGAGAACCTTTTTCGACCATTTCGGCCCATGATACAGGAGATGAGGTGTAAGCATGGCTGATTTTCCATACCCAGGGAAGTTCACATTTGTCGATGTAGAAATCCCGAATCTGAATAATGACTGTATCTGCGCGATTTCCATGATCGTTGTCGACGAGGGAGAAGAAAAACTCCGGGTCACGGAACTGATCAATCCCCAGACGTTTTTTTCCGCAAATAATATCAAAATCCATCATATCCACCGTAAGGATGTGCTGGATTCCAGAACGTTACCCCAGTTCTGGGCTGACTATGGGCAATATTTTGAAGAGCCGTATATCATTGGCGCTCACAATGCGATGAGCGATATCAGTGTTATCAATAAAGACCTGGCCCGGATCCATACGGAAATTCATGCCGTTCAATATGTCGATACGATGGATATCATGGATCAGTTTTACTATCGCGGCAACCAGGGCAAGGGGGATCTGAAGCTTTGCAACATTGCCGAACACCTGGGCATTGAACTCGACCATCATAACCCTCAAAGTGATGTGAATGCCTGCTACGAGATCATCCGCTATATGTACAATCACTTCGAAATGGATCTGGAGCCGTTTATCAAAAATATCAAGAAGACAAAGTTCCGTCCAAAGAAGCATACAGCGGTTCCCTCGAGCCGGCAGATGAAGATTTTTCTTAATTATGTCCGCAAGCAGATCAACCGCAAAGCCCCATCCGTGGATATTTCGGTTCTGAAAGCCAAAAAGCAGGGGGATCTGGCCTATGAAGAAGGCGACTATGAAGGCGTTATTTTCAACTACGAACTTGCTGCAGCCAAAAACTGGCAGTCCGCGTCCGTCTACTTACGCCTGGCAGAAATCTATGATTCTCTGAATATGACCTTCGATGCCAATCGAATTCTTGAAAAAGGTATCCGCAATCTGAAACGGACCAACCGGGACTGGCGGATTCTCAAGTCAATGGCTTATAACCTGAATCGCAAACGCCGCAAGCCGGAAAGCCAGGAAACTGAAAAACAGAAAGATGCTTCGACACGCAAAAAAGGTTCCCCAAAATACCCGCAACTGGCGGGTAAAAAAACGGAGACTGGATCTGAACGTTCGCAAGCATCGGCCAGGTCCACGGATCAGCTTTCTGTTACCGCTGCCCCAGTCGAAACCGGATTGGAAGTCCAGAATTCGGATGCAAATCAAACCGCTCCAGCAAGTTTGCAAAAGCCAGGAAAAGCCGGTGCTTCAAAAAACAAACGCATTCGAAAAGGGAAAATTTCCCGCCGAAACCGTAAACTGAAAAAGCCAGCCACAACGGCTGCGGATAGAAACAATGGATCTGCTCCAAAAGCAGAGAAATCCAGTACCAGTCAGGCGACAGCCGTTCAGAGTGCGGATCTGGTTTGCTGAATTCAAGGATTCAGAAAAAACTGTATTTTATACGGCTCCAGGGAGTTTTCATACAAGATAGAAGACTCCCTTTTTCTTTTCGGTCTTCGATCCTGATCAGATCATCAGCCAGAATGAAGGTTGAATTCATAAACCGGTTAACATCAGGCTGGAAACTTTCGTTTTTTCACGACGATGACAAAGATGCTTGTTGAGTTAAAATAAGACAAGATCTGGAGGAAACGAAATGTCAAATGAAAAGAAGTCACAACAGGAAGTTCAGGTTCTGCCTGTCCAGATGGCCAGAACACCCCTGGTTTCGAATGCATGGAGTGATCTGGACGAAATGGCCAAAGAATGGCTGGCTTATGTTGATGTCTCGCCAAATTCAGAGCTGGTCTATCGAAAATCACTGGGCTACTTTTTTCAATGGATGATTGATCATCATCTTTCAGATCCAACAAGAGCTGATATCATTCACTATCGCAATGATCTGATCCAGCAAAACCTTTCCGTCAGTACCATCAACCAGTACATTCGGGCTGTGAAATCATTTTACCAATGGCTGGATCACCTTGGGCTGCATCAAGATATGACCGAGGGGCTGAAACATTTAAAAAATGATTATGGATTCAAGAAAGGCTATCTTTCTTTTGAGCAATGCCGCAAGGTCCTGAATACATTTAAGGATCTTGAAGCCAACGAAAAGAATCTGCGCAATCAGGCCATTCTGGGCCTGCTGATCACGACGGGACTGCGGACGATTGAAGTGTGCAATGCGGATGTCGGAGACTTTGAAACACGCGGCGAGATGCGGATTTTGCGTGTCAAAGGGAAGGGACATCATGAAAAGGGTGACTTTGTCAAAGTGCCTGATCAGACCTGGGCTTTGATCAGGCAGTATCTGGATGTTCGCAAAGAGGTAAAATCGGGCAGTCCATTATTTGCGGGACTGGATCATCGATTTCCCGGCCGGCGTCTGACGACCAAGTCTATCCGGAAAATCTGTAAAGAGGCCTTTGCGGCGGCTGGTATTGACGCTCCTAATCTTTCTGCCCACAGTCTGCGTCACACCACCGCGACCCTGGCTTTAAAAGAAGGGGCCAATATTGAACAGGTCCAGCAGACTTTGCGTCATGCTTCGATCGAGACAACCATGATTTACGTTCATGCCATCGAACGCGAGAAAAATGCGGCGGAAGACCTGGTTGCCCAGCTGGTCTTTGATTCTAAAAACGAGGACCCCTCCTGAGTCTGGTCTGAATGCGCTCACTTCTATGCAGACCATTCATATCCTATATATCTTTTATATCTTTTCGAACACAAAACGTCCGGAACTCTTTATGAAGAGCGTCCGGACGTTTTTTTGCGTGCTGGCCAATGTGGATCAGGAATGCAAAGAATTTTTCTTAGAGGCATTTTCTGGTTCGATCAGGTTCAATGCTTCCTGGATATTCTGGCAGCATTTTACGCTTCCATATTGTTCAGATGGAAAGAGCACTTCCAGGTTTTTGGCAGCGGTATGCAGTCTTTCATCTTTGGAGATGAGATATAACGGAAGCAGCTTGCGGGTGCGTACTCTTTTTCCGAGCAGTCTTCCTGCTTCGTAACAGATGACGCCGTCGCGGTTGGACTCCTTCGCATCAATTTGCACCCAATCGATTTTATTGCGGGCCTGCAATGCCCAGATGAGCAAAGAGACGGGGATTGTCTGCCTGGCTTCTTTTGAGCAGAGAAGAGTGATTTTGCACTCTTCAGGAAGCTTGGAGATTTGTTTATATTCTTCAAAGCCAAGCGTATTTGTATCAAGATAGATCTGAATGGTCGTTTTCATTGTTCGTTTACCTGTTTTTCAATGGATTGTTCATCGGGCTCCATCGGAATGGATGGCAGCTCATTTTCTTTGCCGGCAATCATGTCCTGGATGGCTGGGTAGCGTTTATAGCTTGTTTTTGCTTTTCGCGGACCGGCAGTGCTGGATTCGATTCGTTCTTTTAAGATGTCATAATTTTTGTTAGTTGAAATCACAATCACTTCAAGAAAGCTCCCTGCAAAGGCCTCCATTTTCTGCCCCACCAGCATACATAAAACATTTCCAAGTGAATTTTCTCCTGTATAAAGTACTTTTTTGAAAATTCCTGCTCCAAGATCACGTACTGAATTAAGCAGATCAATGGAAACATATGGCATATTCTTGCTGTAAAGAACGACCAGTTCATCCGAATTTTCGATTTGATCCAGCTTTTCAAGCCCTGCTGTTCCGACACTTTCGTAATCAACGAGAATATATTTCATGATTGAACTCCTTTATGTGATTTCAATTATAATCTTTATATTACATTGATCAATATTTTACTCATGCAATATCGATATCTCATCACGTTTTCAATGATGTTCAGAGATTTGAACAGAACGAATGGAAGAAATGATGGGATATCACCTGCCGGCCGTGTCTATCTAATAAAATATAATTAAGATTAAATATAAATCTATAATAAGATTATAATGTATCTATTAAAGTTATACCGGCAACAGAGATGGTGACGATCTTTCAAAAGGGATCGTTTACCATATTATAGTGAATATAAATTTGATATTTAAATACATATATTGAGATTTTTGATCAATGATATCATTTGTGATGCGTAGATTTAAAATGGCGGATTAAAAGTAGAGCATAAATTACGTTAAAACTAAATTTATAATCCGGATAAAATGCAAATATATCCAGCGACTTAAGAATTTGATTTTTAATAAATCAATTATGTGATTATAAAATGAATAATTGAATCACATAAACTGAAGATTTGAAAGAAAAACGTGGAAAGGACGCTGAAATACATTTTGGGTTCACTAATCTGCATTAACGAACCCAAATTACAGGAACCAAACGACACATCCGCAAATCTGCTCGAAAAACCAGATTGCCTGGCTGTTTTTTGCAGATAGAAAAGAATCAGACCTCAGAAGAAAGAAAATGATCTTGAAGACAGAGAAACAGGAACACAAGAAGAGTCACGATCGGCAAATAAGAGGAGACAGAATTACAGATCAAACAGAAAGCCGCGCAAAAAGAAAAGGATCGGGCTATGAAGGGGTTCGAAAAAAAAGCTGGCCTGCCAGAAAACTTGCAAAAGAAAACCCGCCATCAGGCGGGGAAAAGTCTTTTGAACAACGAAGAGATCTCAAAGACTTGTTTATTCAGCTTTTTCTAAACGTTTATAAAGGTCAATCATCTGAGCAGCCAAAGCTTTGAACTGTTCAGCACCCATCATCTGGTCTTCTGCATGCAGCAGCAGTAAGGATACAGGCGTTGACTCACCAGCTGCTTCTTTCTGGATGAGTTCGGCATGCGGGCCATGACCCTGGTTCATGTACTCGTCGCCTTCATTCATGAGTTCAGCAGCTTTTTCAAAATTGCCATTTTTCGCTTCCTCAATTGCAGACATATAGGCAGTTTTAGCCCCTCCGCTGTTTGCGATGATCTGGAAGCAGATCATTTCCATTCCTTCCATGGAATTTCCTCCTTTTGCCGGTTATCCTGGCTCAACGGCGCAGGGAATACACAGAAAACTTGAACAAGTCATAACGATGACGGGAGATGGAGTATTCAAAAGGCGTACCGTTGTCGAGGTAGGCGATCTGTTCAACGACGAGTACGGGCTCAATATCCTTTAACCCTAATTCCCTGTGGTCAAGATCCGAAGAAACATCAGCACTGGTCGTCTTCTGGGCCGCTCCAATCCGGAATCCCAGTTCGCTTTCAATGTAGTTGTAGACTGACTTATGCAGGATATCTTCGGTAATCCCAGGAATCAGGGCCGGGGACATGTAGGTCTGTTCAATGACGTAAGGCTGATCGTTGACCAGACGCACGCGCAGAATGTCGTAGACCGGATCGTTGACACGGATGTTGAGATTGCGGGCAATTTCTTCGGTGGCAAAAATCAGCTGAAAATGCAGGATCTTCGAACGGCCTTTACCATCCGTTGCCCGGGTAAATCCACTGAGTTCTCTTTCGAAAATCTCAACTTCCTTTTTGGAACTGGTGCGGGACAGAACAAAACTGCCCTGGCCCTGCCTTCTGTAAATCAGCCCTTCAAGAACCAGCATATCGTAGGCTTTTTTGACAGTCATCCGTGAACAGCCATACATTTCACACATCGAAAGCTCGTCGGGAATCATCTGGCCGACTTTGTACTCTCCGTTTTCAATCTTCTTTTTCGTTTCTTCGTAAATCGTTTTGTACTTGGTTTTCATATTCGCATTCTGTAGCCGGATTCATGTACGACTTCACTATACCGCGATTTCGTTAATCTAGACAATAGAATATTTTAAATATTTACAAATTGTATTTGGTTGTCTGTACAATTCAATTTCCAGATTCTCTCTTTCAGGAAATACGAAAGCAGAATTCGCGTACAGATCGCGGAAATCACAGATTCATTTCTCTCTTTCTAGTCCTATTCATTGTAACGTAAATGACCATCGTTTGCTTTAAAAGATATAGATTCGAATAAAATTTAGGTCATATTTTTGCCAAAAAAGTATTAGACATTTCCTGAAGCAGGTTTACCCCAGGCGGTTGTGCGCAAGGTCACGGCCTCAAAAGAAATAAAAATAGAGATAAACCATATTTACTTACCATCCAAAATCCTGAAAGATCGCCAGGGATTGAAGGCGCTTATGTTGGAAAAAGGGGAGAAGAACCGAAGATGACAGCTGTTTCATGAAAATACATTCAATAAAATAAGCAGGACTTTTTGCGGTATATGTATAGACATTCTGTAACCGCTTGCTAGAATATAAGTGTCAATCCCATAAACATTCGATAATCTTCCGTGATTTCATTGAACGATCCGGCAATTGCTGAAATCAGATGGATGGTGTTGGCAGCTTTGAAAGGCGCAAAGGAGATTTTTGGGCTTTTCCGATTTCAAAGACAGATGCCAGCCGATTGGAATGAGGGAAATCGAATCAGAAAGGGGAATGTGCGTTTGAAATCCGATTCCTGTGATCTAGACATATGAATCCGATTTCAATTAGCAGTTTTCACAAATTGTATATGCATGAAAATTGTAATGCAGAAATAAAATGTGAAAAATGACTAGACAAATAAATGAGAATTGGATAGACTAAAGGCACATGAAGAAAAGGAGCAAAAGAGATGGAGCAAAAACTTCAGTTTCCAGAAGGCTTCTGGTGGGGGGCTGCCAGCAGCGGACCTCAGACCGAAGGCTGGTATGGAAAGCGTCATGAAAATGTGATGGATTACTGGTATCGCAATCAGCGCAACGATTTCTTTGATGGAGTCGGGCCAGATGTGGCCAGCGACTTCTATCATCACTATCCGGAAGACTTCAGACTCATGAAAGAAATCGGTCTGAATTCCTTCCGTACTTCCATTCAGTGGAGCCGCCTGATCAAAGATCTTGAGACTGGCGAACCGGATCCAGAAGGAGTCGAATTTTATCGAAATCTCATTGCCGAGGCGAAGAAAAATGGCATTGAGCTGGTACTCAACCTGCATCATTTCGATCTGCCAGCTGAGCTGCTGGAAAAATACGGGGGATGGCAGAGCAAACATGTGGTCGACCTGTATGAAAAATTTGCCCGGACAGCCTTTGAACTGTTTGGCGATGATGTAAAGTACTGGACAACTTTCAATGAACCGATGGTCATTCCGGAAGCCGGCTGGCTGTATGGATTCCACTGGCCAAAACTGACTGGCAAGGGAAAAGAAGCCCTGCAGATTATGTACAACATCAACCTGGCCAGCGCGAAAGCTATTCAGGCCTACAGAGACCTTGAAAAAGACGGCGAGATCGGTATCATTCTCAATCTGACCCCAAGCTATCCAAGATCACAAAGTGAAGAGGATCTCAAAGCGGCTGCCTTTGCGGATGACTTCTTCAACAACAGTTTCCTGGATCCGGCTGTAAAGGGGAAATTCCCCGAACATCTCGTGGAAGTCATTGAAAAAGACGGCGTGAAATGGGATGAAACCAAAGAAGAACTGGAAACAATCGCCAACAATACGGTCGATTTTCTGGGTGTGAACTACTATCATCCAAAACGTGTTATGGCCCCTTCCAATCCAGAGAAATATCCAGACTGGATGCCAGACAAATATTACGAAGAATGGGAATGGCCGGAAGCAAGAATCAATCCTTACCGCGGCTGGGAAATCTATCCGCAGGCGATGTATGACATTGCCAAAAACGTCCAGGACAATTACGGAAATATCAAATGGTTTGTTTCGGAAAATGGAATGGGTGTGGAAGGCGAAGAAAAATACCGCAACGCGGATGGATCAATCGATGATGATTACCGCATCGAATTCTACAAAGAGCACCTGGCACAGCTGCACCGGGCAATGGAAGAAGGCTCGAACTGCTTTGGCTACCATCCATGGACCGCGATGGACTGCTGGAGCTGGAACAATGCCTATAAAAACCGTTATGGATTTATCGGCATTGATCTGAACGATCAGAAACGGACAATTAAAAGATCTGGACGCTGGTTTAAGACAGTGTCCGATGAAAACGCTGTCACGATTGAAACAGAAGAATAACAATAAAACGAAACGTCATACGAATAGAACGTCTAGAGGAAGGAACTCATGGAACAGACAAAATCTAACGGGTTTATGACCAAGTTCGCCGACTTCGCTGCGAAATTTGGAAACCTGCTCTATCTGCGCACAATGCGCGACGCTTTTGCGACGATCATGCCACTGTATATTCTGGCTGGTATCGCAGTTCTTTTAAACAACACCGTATTTACCTGGATCTTCTCCGGGGATGCACTTACAAACATCCAGTACTGGGGCAACGCTCTGGTCAATGGTACGCTGAATATTTCCGGTCTGCTTATTGCCGCAACCATCGGATACTGCTTATCTGTAAACCGTGAATTCGACAACCCATTATCCACTGCGGTTGTCGCTGTAGCTGGTGTCGTTGTCATGATGCCTATGCAGGTTGAATTAACACCAATCGCAGAAGGTACGAATGCGGATATCTTCTCTGGTGTGCTGACTTATAACAACCTGGGTACCGGCGGTATGTTTGGTGGTATTCTCATTGGTCTTCTGATCTCTGAGCTTTACATCAAATTATCCAACATGAAACAGCTCCAGATTAACCTTGGCAATCAGGTTCCACCTGCTGTTGGAAAATCTTTCAACGTCCTGATTCCAGTTATGCTTTCCCTGGCCATCTTCGCAGTTTTAGCCACTCTGATCGCAATGTGCGGAACGGATTTAATTACCCTGATCAAGAACTTTATCCAGACTCCTCTGAAATCCATCGGTACAAGCCTTTGGGGAACGATCATTCTGTATACCCTGGGCAACCTGCTCTGGCTGTTTGGTATTCACCAGTCTGTTATTTACTCCTCGATTCTTGAACCACTGTTAATTATCAACATCCAGGAAAACATCGCTGCTTATGCAGCTGGTACTGCAATTCCAAACGTAATTAACGTCTCTCAGGTAACCTCCTTTGGTCTGTTAGGCGGATCTGGCTCAACCCTGTGCCTGTTAATTGCAACCTTCATCGTAGGCCGCAACGCTGCAACCCGCAATGTTGCGAAACTGTCGATTGTTCCAGGTCTGTTCAACATCAACGAACCTGTATTATTCGGCTACCCAATCGTTTACAACATCACCATGGCGATTCCATTCCTGTTAGTTCCAGTTATGGGTATCGTTATTTCTTACCTGGCCACTGTATCGGGCATGATGCATCCATGTGTAACGTTAGTTCCTTGGACAACTCCAGTTCTGCTCTCCGGCTTCTTGGCAACTGGTGGTGACTGGATGGCCGTTATCGTTCAGGCACTCGTTCTGATTCTTGGTGTTCTGATCTACATGCCATTCGTTAAGGTCAACGATAAGGTTATGGAACGTCAGGCCGTTGAAGCTGATGACGATGACGATGATGATGTCTTCGATCTCGACTGATCAACAGAACAGCTGACAAAGAAACCGAAAAGTCTGAACAGAAATCAATAAAGCTGATTTCCATTCAATTTTAAAGACTCGAAAAGGCGCTTCGCCTTTGAGCATAAACTCAATAATTCATGAAAACAGACAAATGTCTGAAGGAGAAAATAGAACATGAAAAACATTCTGCTCGTCTGCAACGCTGGTATGTCCACTTCCATCCTCGTGCGCAATATGACTAAAGCTGCCGAAGAACTCGGCGTTGACTGCCACATCGAAGCCAAATCCTTAACCCAGGCAAAAAAAGAACTGAATGGCGTTGATGTCATTCTGCTTGGACCGCAGATCGGCTACGAACTCAATAACGTCAAAGAACTTGCTCCTGACACTCCATCCGCTGTCATCGACATGAAAGAATATGGTTCCATGGATGGTAAAAAAGTTCTGAAGACAGCCTATAAACTGATGAAAGCCGCTCAGAAAAAATAAGAAGAAAAGCAAAACTGCTCCTGAATCACTCATCCCCAAAAGAACTGCAGACCTTCCCACCGGCCTGCAGTTCTTTTTTTACAATTCCTTTTGCAAACTTGATTTTGCCAACTGCCAGACTTCTGGCAGCCTGTCTGGACGATACCGCTTACAGGTCAAACCATTCAATCTGTCCAGTAAAAATCATGCGTCTGGAAATGGTCATTTGCATCGCAAAGGGGATAATAAAAAACGTATCCTCGAAAAATCTGAACAGATGCTTCCTTATGCGAAGCAAAACAATAACTTTTATCTCATATCTGTCTGATCTTCAACAGTTTCTGTTTTATGAACAAAAGCAGTTTTTTTATGAAAACTTAAGAAGATGAGTGAAAGGATGAAGGGAAAGGAAAATGGAATATGCTGCAATGGATTGAAAACATTCAATCTCTTTTTAACCGCCAGGAAAGTGAATCTGGTTCTTCGTCTGGCCAGGGCTTCGAGCCGGGAAAGACAAGCTTGAAACCTTCTTTGAAACCAGAGCATACAACATGCCTGATTGATGTGGGCGGAGGACTTCGCGGGGTGTATGCGGCCGGGGTCCTGGAAAGATTGATGGATGAAAATATCCAGGTTGATTTATGTATCGGGGTCAGTGCGGGCAGCGCCAATCTGGCTACCTATATCGCGAAACAGAAAGGACGATTATACGCCTATTATCATGAATACGGCTTTCGTCAGGAGTATGCCTCGATTCATAATTATCTGACCAAACGCTCCTTTTTTGATATGGACTATATTTATGGAACACTCTCCAATTCAGATGGGGAATACCCGCTCGACTATTCGGCACTTATAGCTTCGCCCACCCAGCTGATTACGGTTGCAACCAATGCCTTAACAGGCCGGCCAGTTTATCTTGGCAAAGAATGGATAAGCCAGGACGATTATGCACTGATCAAAGGCTCCTGCTCGGTTCCTTACTTATGTACGACCAATAGCATCGCCAATCTTCCATTCTGTGATGGAACGGTCAGTGATCCCATCCCGGTCCAGCAAGCGCTGGACAGGGGAGCAGACCGGATCGTCATTCTCTTTCCAAGACCTGTCGAAGAAGACAAGCCAAGTAAAGCCATGGAACTGACCATCGAACTGGCCGCTCGCTTTTCTGAATACGGTCGCTCATTTCCGGCTGTCCATGAGGCCCTGAAAGTTCGCATGCACAAAAATAACGAGTCGTTACAGCTGGCTTTGAAACTGCAAGAAGAAGGAAAACTCCTGTTTGTCTTTCCAAAAACGCTTCATGATGTAAAATCTCTAGGTGGCTCGCCAGATGCCGTCCAGGCCCTGTATGATGAAGGGTATCAGGATGGCCGCAAGGCTGCTGATTTTCTGCTTCAACCATAAAATTTAAATTTATGATTCTTCTCTTGCTTTCCATGACCAGAGTCTGAATAGTCTGATCCAGGCTGCAGACAGCCAGATTGAATAGACTTTATGGGCCTGTTTGATGGAGGATGGATTTTCTCTTCCATATATTTATAAGATTCTTTATAGAGGAATATTTACAGAGAAAATTCTGCTGGGAAGAATTTCAGATCAGGAAGGATTCTTCATGAGTAAACTCTCTATTCTCGCTGCGAAAACTTCATTCAAGCTGCTTTCGCTGGTTGGCCGTGGTGGCTCGATGCCAGGGACGATCGCTTTGAAAGTGGATCCTGATTCACTGAGCAAGCTGCGTTTTCGCGGACCGGTCATTTTAGTGACCGGAACCAATGGCAAGACTTCAACTGCCAACATGATTTCCTCGCTTTTTGAAAAAGCCGGCAGGAAAGTTGTTTCCAACCGTAAAGGAGACAACCTGAAAGCCGGGATTACTTCAGCGCTGTTACAGAATACAAAAAGCGATGGAACCGTCGATGCGGATGTCGTCGTTCTCGAAGTCGATGAACTCAATGTCCGTCATATTCTGCCGTTTATTCCCGTTTCCGTACTGGTGGTCAACAACTTCTTTCGAGACCAGCTAGACCGGGCTCGCGAAATGG
The DNA here is from genome assembly GCA_910579655.1 of uncultured Allobaculum sp. Lineage (GTDB taxonomy): Bacteria > Bacillota_I > Bacilli_A > Erysipelotrichales > Erysipelotrichaceae > Allobaculum. The sequence goes on from CAJTVE010000005.1 coordinate 65,276, forward strand.
AACAGCTGATTGAGTCGATCGAAAACGTTCTGCCAGATTTTAAAGGCACGCTCGTTTTAAATGGAAATGACCCCAACACGGTCCGGCTGGCTTTGAAGGCCCCAGACGCGAGCGCGATGTATTTTGGCCTGGGCCGCACGCCTTACTCCTTTACGCAATCCAAAGAAGCCAGTGAAGGAAAGTTCTGTCCACGCTGCAACACGAAACTTGAATACGAGTATTATCAGTACTCTCATATCGGCAAGTTCCACTGCCCAGGGTGTGGGTTTGAAACCCCGGAATTTGATGTCCAACTTGACCAGATTGACCTGAACCGTCAGACATTTGACTACAAAGGCCATCGTTTCCAGGGGCCTTATGAAGGCATGTACTCGATGTATAACTATGCCGCTGTTCTGACGGTCCTGGAAAAATACAATCTGCCTCTTTCAGCCTTTGAAAAGATGTTAAAAGATGCCCCGCATCCTGCCGGACGCAATGAGCGCTTTAAAAAGGAAAATAAGGAAGTTGTTCTTAACCTCGTTAAAAACCCGACTGGTGCCAATGAGGTGATGAAAGTCATTGAACGCGATGGAACAAAGAAAGCCATTGTGATCGTTTTAAATGACCATGAGCAGGATGGCACCGATGTCTCCTGGATTTATGACACCCAGTTTGAAAAGTTCATGAACCCACAGACTGCAGCGGTCATCTGCTCAGGAACAAGAGCCGGAGATATGGCATTGCGGATGTATTACGGAAACTTCCAGTCGGATCTTTCTGTAGAGTCCAGCATTGAAAGGGCCGTGAACAAGGCCCTTGAAAAGAGCGATACGGTTTATGTGGTGGCAACGTATACAGCCCTGCTGCCAAGCCGTAAAGCGATTATGAAGGAATTAAATGTATGATCGTTAAATGTGCATGGATGTATCACGATATCATGGATCTTTACGGAGATAAGGGCAATATCATGACCCTGACCAGCAGAGCCAGCCAGCGCGGCATTGACTTTCAGGTGACAACTGTCGGCATTGGTCAGGAAGCTGATCTTTCGGACTTTGATCTGGTGTTTATGGGTGGTGGTGCCGATAAGGAGCAGGTCGCTCTGATTCCGGATCTGCTCTCGCGTAAGGACAATATCCGCAAGGCCATGGATGAAAACACGTTTTTCTTATTGATCTGCGGCGGCTATCAGCTGTTTGGCCAGTATTACGAAACAGCAGATCGAGAAAAGATCGAAGGCCTGAAATTTGCCGACTACTATACCGCAACGGGTAAGGCAAAATCCCGCTGCATCGGCAACATCATCATTGATGCTCCACTCGATGGGATCAATCTGCGGCTGATTGGTTTTGAAAACCATGGCGGACAGACCATGAATGTTGCCCATCCGCTAGGGAAAGTTGTTCATGGCTATGGAAACAGCTTTGATGGCGGTTATGAAGGATATTATGACGGCCATATTCTGGGTACCTATCTGCATGGACCACTGCTGCCCAAAAATGGTCAGCTGGCCGATTTTGTGCTGACCAAAGCCATCCAGAAGCGAAATCCGGAATTTACCTTTGACAAGCTCGCTCCGATTGACCAGCCCTGGGAAGGGATTGCCCGCAAGGCACTGCTCGATCGCTGGAAACTGGAAGACAAGGCGGAAGTCCACAACAGTTAACCACCGCCCAACTTGTCCTTAAGACCATTCTGGATTTGGGGCTGCCTCAAAATTCTGAAAAACAGAGCAGGTTTCAGGCAGATCGTCTGTTCTTTGTCAGTATTTTGATGGTCGGTCTTCAAAAAAGGGCCTCAGCTTGTATGAGAACTGGTTTAACGCTAAAATAAGGCAATATACAAGACGGATTTAACCGTCTCGAAAGGATATAACACAATCAAATGAATCGTTTAGCTGACAAAGTTGCTGTCATCACAGGTGGAAATGCCGGAGTCGGTGCTGAAATTGCCAAACTGTTTGCGGATGAAGGCGCAAAAGTCGTCATTTCAGCAAGACGGATGGACAAGCTGGAAAAAGTCGCTGATGAAATCCGCGAATCCTCAGGAGAAGTCCTGCCGGTTCGCTGCGATATTTCAAAACCTGAAGAAGCAGATAATCTTATTCATCAGGCAATTCTTGAATATGGTCAGATTGATATTCTCGTCAATAATGCTGGAATTCTCGAAGAAGGCATGAAACCGATTGAGTGTGCCACGGACGAAGATATCAGTCGGATTATCGATACCAATTTAAAAGGAACCATGTACGTGACCCGGGCCGCCTTGCAGGAAATGCAGGAAAACGACCGGGCTTCGATTGTGAATATTGCCTCTGTTGCCGGCGAAAAAGGCTGCGGACCTGCTGCCTATGCGGTTGCCAAAGCCGGAATCATCGGCCTGACCAAGCATACGGCTTTCCGTTTTACCGGCACAGGAATCCGCTGCAATGTCATCTGCCCGGGAACCATCGCCACCTCGATGACGGCTCATCAGGATGTGGCTGCACTCAATAAAGATATGATGAAAGCCATGCGCTCTCATCTTGATCTTTCCGCTGGTGTGGCTTCGGTTGAAGACATTGCCAACATCGCTTTATTTTTAGCTTCAGATGAATCCAATGCGATGACTGGACAGGTTCTGGTCTCTGATTTTGGCGCTTCGCTATAGATTCTGTCCACCCAATATTCAAATCACCTATAGAAAGAGGCTATTGCTTTTGGCAAAGATGCTTCTTTTGGTGTTGCAAACCAATGTCATTAAGTTTAGTAAGTTCAGGCTTCTGCTCATCAGGTCTCTGATAGTGGGGGCCTTTTTCTTGTGGGTAATACTGGGCATACAAGAAAAGAAGATGCCACTTTAGACATCTTCTTTCGTGAGAATTCTTGATTTGCTACAGACTTTGCAGTTAGCTTTTAATATTTGGACGTTCTAGAACCTCCCGCCGGAACCGGATATGATCTGGTTGTATCGATGGGAGGTTTTTAGATGCACAATTCAAAACTTGCTTCTTCAGCGAAGTCGGATGCCATCGACTGGAGATCTCATTTCGAAGCCTATAAGAGCCAGAACATTTCCAGAAAGGAATACTGTTTACAGAACAGACTCGCCTATTCCGCTTTTGGATACTGGTGCAGAAAGCTTGAGAGTGAAACAGATCGGGAAGCAGATGATGCCGCTGGAGAACAGAAAGGAATTGAGTTTCTCGAAATCCCTGCCAATATCTTCTCTTCGGACCAGCCAGCCCTGGAGCTGGACCTTGAGAATATCAGAATCCGGATTTATAACGGGGCAGATCCGGAACTGGTGAATTCAGTAATTGGGAGGTTTATGAATGAGCAGTCTTATCCGAATGCCTGAGCGGGTTTTTCTCGCCGCCGGCTATACAGATCTTCGCCTGGGAATCGATGGTCTGACTT
>CAJTVE010000006.1 GCA_910579655.1 uncultured Allobaculum sp.
CATCTGTTTTTTTTCCAGGAACATTTCTCATGTGCTGGGCATTAACTACCATTGGATTCAGACCATGTGATTCGAGAATGTTATAAACAGGTTTCCAGTATGAAGCTGTACTCTCCATAGCTACAGCTTCGCAGTGATTGGATGTAAGCCAATCGGCAAGATCAAGGAGATCCTGCGTTGAAGCGCCATAAGAACGGACTGTAGTTGTCTCTTTTGTTCTTAAACAGGCAACTAAAAGCTTCTTATGGACATCGATACCACAACAAACCGCATATTGTTTTTCCATATTGATTTTCTCCTGAAAATAGCAGCGGCCGATCTTCTGAAATCTTCATTTTTTTCTTCGTTCTCGGACGGAATCCAATAAAACACAATTCCGTTTGGAAACAGTCAGTGGTGCGCACAGAAGATCTTCTATCAATTTTTTCTGCGAGATCTATGTCTCAAAAAGAAGTCGATCTCTTCCGCTAAATTCAGTATATAGAATGCTCGATGAAAAAATAATAATTCTCAACACCCCCCAGTTACATGGGGAGTGGCAGCGCCCGAGCTATGGAGATTTTTTCTGATGCAGATTGGTTTTTCGACATCTTTTAAAGTCAGAATTTCTTCGACAGGGTATTGGAAAACTCTGCCGTTTTCAAAGCGGATCGTGCGCGGCAGACTCAGACAATGCACCCAGTTCTGTTCTTTTTCCGGATTGTCATAGGGGGCATCAGGAATTCCCATCCAGCCAATCACAATTTCACGCCCATGATGATCGACGAAGCTCTGTGGGGCATAAAAATCAAAGCCATAGTCCAGTGTCTGAAAATCTTTGGCGATCCATTGATTTGTTTTGTCCTGGCTGAGCCGGAAAAGACCGTTCTGATAGACGTTTTCGTACTTGTATCCCTGTCTGGGTACGCCCTGGGGACAAGCCATCAGATACAAATCATCTCCATTTGCAATCAGGCCGGGGCATTCCCACATATAGCCAAATTTCTCGGGAGAATGGATGGTCTGAACGTATTCAAGATGACAGAGATTGTCAGGATCCGCCTGATAAAGCAAGGCGCATCCGACATCTTTTCTGGTTCTGGCTCCCAGAACCATCCAGGGCCTTCCCTTGACCACAGTCAATTTAGGATCCCGGACATGGCAGGACATATCCGCCGGATAATCTTCGTTGCGAAGCAGAACCTCTTTGGGCGAAAAGTGCAGCCCATCGGTTGATTCCAGATGGTTGGTATAGTGACCGCGCCCGCTGTATATGTAGTCAAAATCTCCAAAGGAGAGAATATTTCCCGTATAGAAAAGATGCAGCTTTCCTTTCCATGAAAGCGCACTGCCTGAATAGCAGCCATCTTTATCAATGGGCTGATCAGGGACCATCAAAGTTCCCTGGTCGATATAGTGAATCCAGTCTCTGGTCGTATAGTGGCCCCAGGATTTGGACAGGCCAAGATCGGCTGCCGGAGTGTACTGATGGCAGATATGAATCGTGCCGTTGTGATCGCAAAGTCCATTGGGATCTGAGATCCACCCAATATCCGCCATAAGATGAAACTTCTGCCGTCCTTTGGCAGCAGAAGTTTCATCCAGACGACTTTGCAAAGCAGCCTGAATTTCAGTTTTCATGGACAATCTCCATAACCGATTCGCCCCAGTTGACTGATCCGGCATTGGTGATGCGAACCGGCTGCATACTGGTAACAATCAGTGGTGTTTCAGTGGACAGAGATTCGGCTTCAATCGCTTCCAGATCCATTAAAGCCAGTTTCTGACCGGCTTTGACTGTGTCACCTTCTTTAACATAGAGTTCGAAGGGCTTCCCTTCCAGGCTGACCGTATTCAGTCCCATATGAATGAGAAGTTCCGTTCCATTTTCAGCCCGCAGTCCAATGGCGTGCTTGGTTGGGAAAATCATCAGAACAGTTCCGTTGACCGGAGAAACAACCAGTCCATCTTCAGGAGTAAACACCATGCCATCGCCCATGGCTTTTGAATTGAAAACTGGATCCGAACATTCCTGAATTGGGGCTGCTTTTCCCTTGATCGGGGAATACAGTACATTTTCTTTTACTTCAAGGACAGGAACTGCTTCCTGTTCTTTTTTTGCTTTTGCTTTCTGCTTTTCATCTTTGTGGAACACGCCTAAAGCCATGGTTAAAACAATACCCAGAACTAAAGCGATCAGATGCGCAAGAATGTAGTTCAGATAGCCATTGTTGGCCGGATTGGCAATAGCAAGACCAGGCAGAGCGGTTGTACCAAAGCCAAGGGCAGTCAGATGCGTCCAGTAAACATAGGCTCCGGCGCCGGCGCCAGCCAGGCAGCCGCCAATTAACGGATATTTATGGCGTAAGTTGACGCCAAAGATAGCCGGCTCAGAAATTCCAAACAAGGTAGACAGGAAAGAGGGGATGCAGATTTCGCGATCTTTCACGTTTTTCCAATGTAAGATCAGATAGCCAAGTACCGCACCACCCTGGCCCATTAAAGCAACAGACATTAATGGATTCAGGAAGTTTGTTCCTGTATCAGCGATTAACTGGGCTTCGATTGCCCCGAAAATGTGATGCAGGCCAGTAATCACAATGATCTGCTGAACACCCGCAAATAACATATACCCCAATACACCTAAATTTTCAGTAACCCAGATCAGACCGTAGGTAATCCAATTCGACAGCGTTCTTCCGACTGGGCCAATCAGTGTGAACAAAAGCAGGGTAGAAACCAGAACAGTCAGCAACGGGGAAACAAGCAGTTTGATGGCAACTGGAATTTTTTTGTCAAAGAACTGATCCAGTTTTGCAACCACATAGCCAATCATCAAAGCAATGATGATCCCGCCCTGGAAACCAACCAGTTCGATTGGAACACCAAACAGGCTAAGTGTTTCAGGTGTGGCAAGTCCCTGGGCTGCATCATAAGCGTTCGTCAGATTGGCCGATAACATGATGGCGCCCAGAACGATACCAAGAATTGGTTTGCCGCCATAGCGTTTGACAGCGGAATAGCATACAGCAAGCGGCAGGACATCAAAGATACCGGCCGATGCAATGGTAACCAGACGGTTGATCGCATAGAGCGTTGCGTTATTTTTGACAAAATCAAGGTTGTTAAGAACGCCAGTCAGGCCAAGAAGCAAAGCAGCAGCCAGAATTCCCGGCATGATTTCGATAAAAACATCGGAGAGCGATTTAATCGCGATCTGAAGCGGATTGTGTTTTTTGGATCCGGCTTCTTTAATATCGGTCAGAGACATGTTTTCAGTATGGGTATATTTAGAGAAAACATCATAGACATCATTCACCAGGCCGGCTCCAAAGATCATCTGGAGCTGGTCGCCAGCTACGAACGTTCCTTTACATAAATCGATGTTGTCAAGTTTTTCCATATCCGCTTTGTCATTATCCTTGAGAATAATGCGAAGTCGGGTAGCGCAGTGTGCAGAACCGGCGATGTTGTCCATGCCGCCAACTGCATCGACGATTTCCTTGGAAATCTGTTCATACCTTTCAGTTTTATTCATCTTTTTCCTCCGTGGCAGAAGGCCATCTGCAGCTGGCGCTTTCTGTCTTGATTACGGTTACAGTCTATCAGTTTAAAGGGAGAGCGAATATTGACGGATGTTGAGCATGTATGGAATTTTGTGAACAAGCATAGCCGTCCAAGACCATCTGTCAGTTTTTTGATTTCTGTAAACAAACGTGTCATGTATAAAATATTCCTTACCTATAGACGCTTTTAAAATTTTCTTTTCTTTGGACAACAACGGATATTCTTTTGGCCCATATTGACAAATGGTGATTTGTCCACGGTTGTCCATCTGTGTCTTCAGGATTGGATGAAATTCAGTCTCGAATACAAAGTGGTGCGCTTCTGGAAGTAGAAATACAAATTCCGAAGGCAACGAAAGTCCATAAATAGTGTCTGGATCTGTCACCAGGAAAACATCTGGCATGAATCTGTCTGCTGCTTTTTTATAAGAAACAAGATGAATGCTGATTTTGGAGAAGACAGAGAAGTTATTGAGAAAGACAGAAAAACGAAGATATGTATTTTTGTGGTCTTGATATGGAAGGATGCGAACGCCTTTGAAGGACGGATTGAATCTGCAAAACGACTGTCTATAATCGAAGCCATATGAAACCCGAGAAGGAGAAAAGAGTATGCCGATTCATTTTAAAGAGTCTTCAATGACCTTCCATTTGTTTAACCAGAAGTTCAGCTATATCCTGAAAATTCTTCCTGAGGGGATACCCGTTCAGCTTTACTTTGGGGCTCCTTTAATCGATAAAGAGAACTGGGACTATCTTCTTGAATCTGTTCATCGTCCCATGCAGGTCGCCTATTCACTGGAAAAACCTGAATTATCTCTAGAACACCTGCGTCTGGAATATCCATCCAGTCTTTCTGGAGACATGCGCCCGGGAGCCATCGATCTGCTTCAGGAAAACGGCAGCCGGGTTGTGGACTTTCAATATGAAGGGCATTCTATTCAGCGTGGAAAACCTTCGATTGCTCCATTACCTGCATGCTATGTCGAAGAAGATCAGGAGGCTGAAACTTTGCAAATCCGGCTGTATGACAAAGAAATCCAGACTGAACTGGTCCTGTCTTACACTTTGTATGAAGACTGGCCAGTTTTGTGCCGGAATGCACGGATCACCAATTCAGGTTCTCAAAAGCTTGTGCTCAACAAACTGATGTCTATGTCTTTGGATCTGCCTGATGATGACTGGCAGGAACTGGTTCTACCAGGGGCCTGGGCAAGAGAACGCAATATTGAAGTCCATCCTTTGCACACCGGTAGTCAGTCCATTTATTCGCTGCGCGGACATTCTTCTCATCACTACAATCCATTTCTTTGCCTGAAGCGGCCAGGTACCAGTGAAAAGCAAGGAGAATGCATCGGTCTGTCTTTGGTATATTCTGGAAACTTTCTGGCGGATGTAGATGTGAATCCATACCATACCACCCGGATTTCTATGGGAATCCACCCTTATACTTTCTCGTGGCCTCTTGCATCGGACGAGTCTTTTCAAAGCCCGGAAGTGGTGCTGGTCTACTCGGATGAAGGGCTGAATGCGATGTCGCAGGCATTTCATTCTCTGTTCCGGTCCCGGCTTGCCAGAGGTGAATTTCGCGACAAGCCGCGTCCATTGCTTTTGAATTCCTGGGAAGGCATTTACATGAATGTCGAAGAAAAGAAAGTCCTGGAGATGGCTCAGGCCACGGCAGATCTTGGTCTTGAATTGTTTGTGCTGGATGATGGCTGGTTTAAAGGACGAAACAGCGATCGAAGCGCATTGGGTGACTGGGTCTGTGATCCAGCAAAACTGCCCGGCGGTCTGAAAAACCTCAGTGAGAAAGTAGAAGCGATGGGACTGCAGTTTGGCCTCTGGTTCGAACCTGAAATGGTCAGCCTGGATTCTGATCTGTACCGAAATCATCCCGAATGGGTGCTTCATGTCCCGCAACGACGCCTGTCAGCTGGACGCAATCAGTTTGTTCTGGATTTTTCTAATCCTGATGTAGTCGATTATATTGCCACGGCAATGGAAGCCATTTTGGATGAAGCAAAGATTTCTTATATCAAATGGGATATGAATCGCTCGTTATCTGAGGTTTATTCCAGCGCCAGCAGCCCCGAGCAGCAAGGAACCATTTATCACCGCTTTATTCTGGGGGTCTATGCGCTTTATGAGCGCCTTACCTGTAAATATCCCCAGATTCTGTTTGAATCCTGCGCCTCAGGAGGTGCCCGATTTGATCCGGGAATGCTTTACTACGCTCCACAGGCTTGGACCAGTGACGATACCGATGCTGTAGAGCGTCTGAAAATTCAATATGGCACCAGTATGGTCTATCCGATCAGCTCCATGGGTTCGCACGTATCGGCTGTTCCCAACCATCAGCTTCATCGAAAGACTTCTTTGCAGATGCGATCGGCCGTGGCGATGTTTGGAACGTTTGGCTACGAACTGGATCCGCTGCTTCTCAGCCCTCAGGAAAAGGCAGAGATCCAAGAACAGATTGCTTTTATGAAGAAATATCGCAAATTGATCCAGTTTGGCGAATTTTACCGGCTCCAGTCACCTTTTGAAGGCAATGAGACAGCATGGATGGTGGTTTCACCGGATCGAAAAACTGCTCTTGTCGGCTATTATCGCGTTCTCCAGCAAATCAATGTTGGTTTTCGCAGGCTGAAGCTGCAGGGCCTGCTGCCGGATGCCCTGTATTCCATTTCCGGTAAAGAAGAAACGGAATACGGTCTTGAACTTGAGCGGGCAGGAATGGTGATCAGTGATGACTCTTCCTCAGAAAACCGCAATACAGATGAAGGTGACTATCTGGCAAGATTGTACCTTCTTCAAGCACAAGAGCCAGAGTAGAACACGACAATGTTAGACTTCTGAGAGCATAACTTTTGAAGGGATCATAAAGTAGAACTTTCCCAGTCAGTTGAGCTGTACGATTACCACGATATTGAGCCTAAAAGCCACCGATCAGGATTGCTTTTGGGCTCTTTGTTTCTAAAAATGGATATTTTGAAGTCCCAGATTTCCTGTCAAGGCTGTAATGAGATGATTTTAAGGTCCAAGTTTTACGCGATTTCTCTTGATGTATAGCTCAATAATCGGTGTGTTATGGGCAATTGAGCGATACATAAAGAGGTTAAAATATGACAATTCCTTCAGAAATTCTGGCTGTTAACAGGCCTAAAGAAAAGAAGTTGTCCTAAAAAAGTGTTAGGATAACCTCTCGTATAGCTCTACTGACTGGGAAAGTTCTAATAAAGGAACAACAATAAAGAAACACCAGTTCGATGGATGAACTGATGTTTTGGTATTTGCACTGTTTGGGATTCTAGAGCTGATCGGTCAGATCCAAATAATGGTAGAGCGCGCCGATCAAGTTGGCATCGGAACTGAATGTACAGCTGCAGATTTCTGGCTGACTGGCTGGATTGAAAGAAGGCAGCCTCGTAAAAAGTTCGCTCATTTTCTCGTTGAGTGTGTCGACCAGAACGGGTTGTCTGGAGATGCCCCCGCCGATTGCGATCTTGTCGACATCCAGAATGGTCTGTAGACCAAACATGCCGCGGGCTGTTTCAGCGCAAAACTCTTCGAGAGCTTTCTGGGCTTTCTCATCTCCACTTGCATGGAGAGCAAAGAAATCACGTCCAGAGAAAGCAGCCGGATCGATTCCTTTTTGACTGGCCAGACGGTCAGTCAGAGCATGAGTATTGGCGATAAAAGCCCACACATCAAAGCCATCCTGATTTTTCCAGTGAACAGGGATCATGGAAAATTCGCCAGCGGCATGAGTGCTGCCTCGATACAATTTTCCATTAAGAATGAGAGCTCCACCAATCGCGGTACCAATCGTCATGACGATCCCGTTGGAAACTCCTTTCATTGATCCTTGCCAGAGTTCGGCCTGGGCAGCGGCTTTGGCGTCGTTTTCAAAGACGACTGGAACTGGAATTTCTTTTTCCAGAAGTTCCTTGAGATTCACCTCATGAACATAGGTTAAAGAACCGCCGGTATAGAAATAGCCAGTGTTCGCATCAATGCGGCCTGGAGCAGAGCCTACAACGGCTTCAATTGGCTCGTTTTCATAATGGTGATAAATATTAACCAGGGCCTGGATGTAGTCATCCAGAGATGTCATGGGCGTTGGAACTTCAGACTGGTCGAGAATCTTTCCCTGATCATCCATCAGAGCGTATTTGATTCCTGTACCGCCTACATCAATCCCTAAAAAGCGTCGTTCCATTTTTTAATACTCCTCTCTTATCTGAGAAGCGGTCGAATGCGTTTCAAGCTGGCTGAAGAAAAGCCCTCTCATAAAGTCTGCACCTCGGATCAGTCAGAGTGAAAGAGGAAAAATCCACTTGTCTTATGGACTTTTTTCCTCATTTTTATTGTTACCAATGCATTCAACACTTTGCTTCATACTTTAAAAGTATCTCAGTCTGTTTTGAAAAAGAATCTATGAATTTGCCGGATCGAACTTTCAAACAGAGAAGCCGATCCTTGATTTCAGGTCTCCTTGGACAATTTTGCACTTTGTAGATCTGAATAGGACAGTTTTTTTGAATCTGTCGGTCAGATGGATTTTTTGACCAGATATTTTTGGATCAGATAGGCAGGTGTACAGCTCCAGGCGTGGCAATAGCTGGAAATAATCGGATTTCCATAAGGGGAGTAGTCTGGACGATCAGGATCGAAAGCTTCCCAGAACGTATCTGCACCCAGTTCAATCATTTTTCCCCAGTAGTCTTTCATCAACTTAACGGCGGCATCGGTTAAGCCGGTTTTAAACAGAGCTTCAGTAATGTGAGAATACATATACGGCGTCGCAATGTCCCGGACAGGAAACAGAGAAGCCAGGGTGTTTTCCATGACACGTTTGGCCTGCTCACAATCTACAGGGACATTGGCAAGAACCATCCAGACCTGCGAAGCGATATTCTTTTCGCCATCCCGAGTCTGGAATAAGCCATCTTCAGCATCGTATAAAGTTGTACGAGCGTAATCAAGCAGCTGAGCGAGCATCTGTTCATAGAAGGCTGGATCCTGATTCATCTGTCGAGTCAGATCAATAAACTGGCGGAGAGCATAAATCGTAACCGCCTGGGCACAGGCTTCTTTGTTGAATTCATTGGACCAGTCTACAAAAACGGGATAGTTTTCATCGAGTTCGATAAATCCTTCTGGCTTTACAAAGCTCAATGCCAGATCCATCTGCTGCTTGGCAGCCGGATACAGATCCTCCAGAACGGTTTTGCGGCCATATTCATTCATGTAGTCGCTCAGGATGGAAATGAAGAATAAGGAATAATCATACAGGAAAGTGTCATCTGCCACTTCCTTGGGGCGCACAAACACATTGGCACTGATCCGGCCATCACTGGCAGGCATTGCTCCAAACAGATAGAGGCAGCGAAGCACCAGGTCTTCATTATGGAAGGTTGCATAGTTGCTGAGCGCTTGGAGTCGTAAATCCCCCATCCATAACCGGCGGTCGCGTTTTGGTCCATCTTCAAAGACATCGGTCATGCAGTCGGCAAGTGTTTTTACCGAAACTTTCCAGATGGCTTCCAGTTCAGGATCTTTTAAATGCAGAGGGGGAATGTCGTTGGTGCTGACCGCATTTTCAGTGATGACAACCGGATTGGTGAAACGAACTTTCCATTTTGGAGAAGTATCCAGCACTTTGATTTCAACAAACCGGAAAGAATAGCGGCGCGGCAGGGTGATTAGGGCTGGAAGTTCATCGATATGCAGAAATTCTTCCTGGATCCAGCTGGAAGAAAGCCAGCCATCATATTCACTGGAAGAATGTGCCAGTTCTGCGGCAACTTCTGCAAAACGAAGCCGAATATGAAGCGGAGCATCCATCGGGGATCCGACAGATTCGGCCTGGATGAAGAAACTGCCGACACGATGGTCATGGAAATCCAGAATGATCGTGTCATCCTGGCCCAGTAATAGCGAGGACAGATTTTCATTGGTTTCTTCAACACCCACTCGTTCGAGCTTGATGGGGTCTTCAATCAGGCGCACGACGCCGGCACCCGCAAAGTTTTCGCGTTTTGGAGCAGGGATTAAAGAACGGCTTTTTTCAAGAAACTGTTCATTGCGCTGAAACTGAATGTCGTTATGAATCTGGAATTTGAAGGCCATAAGAGTTCTCACTTTCTTGTTTCTTATTTCGTTGTCTTTGCAGACTATAGTTTGTTTGTCAGAGAGCGTAAGGTTCATACTCATGCAGAAAACCAGGAAATTGCAATTTTCCAAAGCAGAGGCAGCAGGCTGACGGAAAGCAATGAGGGGAGATGGAGAAGACCAGGATGAATCCCTGTCATGACTGCTGCCAGAACGCTCTGGGAATTTTTGATGGGTCAGAGTAAATCAAAAGTAAATCTTTGCGTCAGGTAAATCTTTGAGGATTGGTCAGGCTTTCTCTTTGATTGTCATCTGGGAAACCATTGAGAAAAAGGAACTTTTAGTGGATTTCAGCAATTTGTTCCAAATCAGCGAGATCTGCCGCGTTATTGGTGGTTGTGCCTACGTTGTGTTTTTTCTGCAGACGGATCTGGATGAATCCGGCAACGCCAGCGGCTGCAATCAGTCCCGCAAATCCCATCATGGTCATGTAGATGTTTTCTGGCAGAACCAGAGTTGGCGTGATGACGGCGAAGGCTGCACATAACAGACGGGAAGTGCCGTTGATGAATCCCTGGATGCCGCTGCGAACACTCGATGGGAAGGATTCCTGAGTCCAGACTTTATACATGGCTTCACCGGCTAAAGTAGAACCAACGTTCTGGAAAGCCAGGCAAAGAACAATTAAGAGGATGGAAGTTCCGGAGTTGGCAAGACCAACCAGTGCGGCAATCATCACGATAATTCCAATTCCAAAAGCGATGTTGCGATATTTTCCGCCAGCAATTTTGGAGAACAGCTGGGCAATGACCAGGCAGACAAGAGTCAGGACCACGCCGCATCCGGTTGCCAGTGTCTGAGAAGCATTTGCTTTTACAAGCATGAAGGTCTGGAACTGACCGAAGGTATTGGCCAGTAAGTTCCATCCGCAATAGAAGAACAGGATGCAGATCAGAAATGCCAGGTAAGGCTTGGAATGATCTTTGAATAAAACCTGGAATACAGAGGCTTGTTTTGTATTGGAAGCTGTGCTGGTTTCATCAGGCGCATTGGCATGGATTTTTTGAACGGCTTTGTTTTTCGTCCGGTAATAGATTGTTACCAGAGCAATCAGGCAAAGAACACCCATTGCGATGCGGGCCGACCATGCGCCGCCAAGCCCTGAAGTAACGAAGGCAATGAGAGTGGACAGTAAGATACCGATAGTCCAGTAAACCTGCGAACCGGAAACCAGTTCCGCACTGATTTTTTCATTTGGAGCGTCATGGGAGAGCATCGTCAGGCTGACTGGTAAGTCACAACCGCTCGCAAATCCGGCAAGAATGGCGCCAGCCAGTAACATCCAGTAGCTGCTGGCAGCCATGCAAAGAGCGGCACCAGCCAGGAAAACCACATTCATCCAGTCGAAGGTTTTGCGCAGGCCAAATATTTTGGTAATCTGGCCGGTCAGCAGCGAGCCAAGAGCGATCGCAAAGGTCAGAGCACCGGAGATAGTTCCAACCTGGGCGTCATTCAGAACTAAAGCGCTTTGCCAGACTGTGATGGTGCTGGCAAGGGAGACGATGATGCCAGACCCAAGAACGGATCCAAATCCAGCCGCATAAAGAAGCGGTTTGTAGTTTTTAATCGAAGAAGTCGTCATAGTTATGCCTTTCTTTTCCTGTTCGATAAGTGGGAATAGAACTTAAAATGCATGTTTCAACTGCAATATTTTAGAAATCACTAAAATATATAGGCATGCAGAGTCTGTCTGCCATCTGTTTAGAGGTGGGATCGCGTTTTTCAGTTTTGAGAGATGATCTTTTACGCTGAAAGGGACAGCTTAGAGATCTCTGGGTTATTGATGACTCTGAAATCCAGATTCAACAGGGGGATGGATTTCAGACCTTTTCTGGCGGGGCTTTGCCTGGATGGAAAGAAAATTCCGACAAAAATCCGCCATGGTTAAGGCCGTTATGGATCTAAGTGTTGGTGATGCGGGGAAAACAGAGAGTAAGTCAGTTTGCAACAGAAGTTTTCTTTCCTTTTTCAAGGTCGGCGCGGATCTTTGGATAAACGGAATCCAGATTGTAAAAAGCCATGATGATCATGGAAATCACGATGCAGACAATCGGGATGTACAAGTACATCAGGCGAATGGCGGCCAGCGCATTGGCTGTCTGAACTTGGGAGCCGCCGATATAGCCGCCCCAGCTGATTAACAGACCGGAGATACCGCCAGCGGCAGCTTGAGCCACTTTGCCAAGGAAACCATTAACAGCGGACAGGGAACCCGAAGTATCCACACCAGTTTTCCAGATGCCGTAGTCAACAGGATCAGCCTGCATCGAGAAGTAAATTGAGTTTTTCAGACCATATCCAATGGCACTTAATGCGGCACCGATATAGATGGCAATTCGATTCAGGCCGCCGGCCCAGATGACCAAAAGCCCAATCAGCTGCAGGCCGCTGCCCAGTTCAAACAGGGTGCGCTTTTGCATCATCTTCGATAAGAAGGGGACACAAAGGTTTGCACCAACGGGAACGATCGACATGATTGTTGCGACAGTCACGGAAAGCTCAGCACTGCCCAGCACAGCGGTGTAATAGTAGACCAGCGCCCCGGCCTGCAAGAAGTAGCCGCCCCACATAAACAGGATATTGAGCGCGAAAATTTTCCAGGGACCATTGTGGGCAAGGGATCGCAGGGCATCCAGCAACGATGTCTTTTCTTCCTTTTCATCTTCGGTGGTGTTTTCCCGAACAGTGAAGAATGTGAAGAAGAAAATCAGGGAGCTGATGATGCCGAAAATCAGCATGACGATTCGAAAGCCTTTGCCCATATCAGCCCCGCCCAGGCTGGAAACCAGTTTAAGGGCGAAGGCACTGACAATGCTCGAACCTAGGAAGGCAAAGAACTGACGGGTCGTTGCAAGGTTGGTTCTTTCATCGGAATCTTCACTTAAAGCGGGAAGAATGCTGGCCATTGGAATATTGACGACCGTATACATAAAGGACAGACCAATATAGGTGACATAGCACCAGGCCAGGCGGCCTCCTTCACTCCATCCGGAAGGAACGCTGAAAGCCAAATAGGCAAAGATCGCAAAGGGAATTGCACCCCATAAAAAATAAGGTCGTGATTTGCCCCAGCGGGTGTGAGTATGGTCGATCGCATAGCCAATCAGCAAGTCCGTAATGCCGTCGATAAATCGACAGACAACGAACATGCCTGCGATAGCAAGACCATTGAGGTTGGCAACATCGGTATAGTAGTAAAGCAGATACAGGGAGATCATCTGCCAGATCAAATTGCAGGCAAAATCCGCAGAGCCGTAGCCAATACGCTGGCGCCACTGCATGGATTTTGTGGGGGATTTCATGGTGGTATCCATAAGTTTTCCTCTCTTCTTTTTTCTTTGTCAACTTCGTTTGGGCCGGCTTTCTTTGTTGATTGACACCTAAAGAATATTTCGAAAAAGCGTTTTCAAACAGTGTGGATCATGACAAGATGCTTTGATTTTTTTTGATGTTTTCCTTTGATAAAGTCCGGTAAGGAAAGACGAATAGTCGCCAAAATACTTTAAATAAAAGATAGACACGACGAAAAGTAGAGAAAATCCGGGGCGCTTTGAGTGGGTTCAAAGAAGAAAAGGCGATCGGACGGGACAGAAACCATCAAGCCAGATAATTTTTGAT
Organism: uncultured Allobaculum sp.; assembly: GCA_910579655.1. Lineage (GTDB taxonomy): Bacteria > Bacillota_I > Bacilli_A > Erysipelotrichales > Erysipelotrichaceae > Allobaculum. Next base: position 13,344 of record CAJTVE010000006.1, read on the forward strand.
TATGGCTTGACGGGCAAAAAAGGAGGCTGTCATAAATGAAAGACAGCCTTTTGAAGTACGATGAAAATGATAGAAGATAAATATATAAAATGCTTTAGATAGAGTAATATAAATTCTTCACTATTCCTGATGGGCTTTGCGGTATTGAGAAGGGGACTGATTCATCCGCTTTTTGAACAGGCGGGTAAAGTGCTCAATCGATTCGAATCCCGCACTGGAAGCAATCTCTGCAACCGAGCGGTCCGAAGTTTCTAATTGCGTGCAGACTTGATCAAATTTGATCTCTTGAACGATTGCAGTAAAGGATTTTTGCGTTGCTTTCTTGAGATATCGCGAAAGATAGGCAGTCGAATAGCCGAAATGGTCAGCCAGTTCGTTGAGAGTAATACTGCGATAGTTCTGCTCGATGTATTTAATGATTTCAACCGCCCGATTTTCAAGCTTCTGGGCATGCGGCAGACGAATCTGGTCTTCATAGTTTTGAAGCAGCAAGGAAAAAAACAGAACCAGCTGTGAGTTTTTGACCAGATTGCGATACTCACGGGCGCAAAGCTGCTGATCGAGCATATCCAGCAGTAGTTCCCGGAAGGAAAAGTCAGCCTGGGTAGAAGCATACACGTAGGCGTTTTGCTGATACAGATACAGGGAGCCGGAGAAGAAATCAGACAGAATGTTGGAATGACACAGCAGACTGTGAAACATGTTTGAAAAGGCAGCTCGAGAGATCAAGATATTGATGACGATGGAGTCGTCAAACACACCAATCGAATGCTCAGTAAACGGAGCGATCAGGCACAATTCACCAGTATGCAGAACAACTTTTTGCCCATCGATTTCATTGGTGCATTTGCCTTCGAATACGTACAAGATCTCAAAGAACGTATGACGGTGCTTGAAGACAGGTGTATAGCGATTGTGTTTGCACAGCGTAATGGTTTCGTTGTCTTCCAGACGGATTGAACCCATTTGTTCATCACGCATGTCGACCGGATACCAGCTCCCCTCTACTTCGGGAAAGATGAGTCTTTTCTTATACAGCTCGGCTCCCCGATCTTTCCATTGGTCATAAAAATTCGCAAACTGCTCAGGATCTTGCAGAGCATCATAGCGCTGATGATAAAACTGCTCGTGTTCATTTTCCTGGTACAGATATTCCAGAATTTTTTTCTCGTTTCGTTGCATACATTCCCTTCTTTCTATCCGGACTCTTTCTTTCTGAATTTCGACAGGGATGAGGATCGGCCCTGTTCAAAGTCAGATCAGTTCAAATTGCTTGGATCAATAGGAATCGATTTGGTCGTCTGCTGATTCAGACAGATAGAATTGCTTCTCTTAATGATTGTAAAACGATGTACTTTTCTGACAAAAAGAATTTGAGAATCGGTCGAATACCAAGAGAATTCAGAACAGATTGATTTGGGCAGGCAAAGAGCGAAGGGACAAGAGCTGTTTTGTGAAGAAGAATTTGTAGGAGAAAACGATCAGGGTAATAAACAATCAGGATAATAATAGAGGTATGACAAATAGAAATATGACAAAAGAAAACCAACCTTTATCTCCAGCCAAAATTTCTTCGGCTTTGAATTCTGATGAGAATACCGAAAAGCAGACGACTGAATCTTCCTTTGAACAATTCATTGAAGCCATGAAAGCCTGTCGCCATTGTCAGAAAGACTTTGGCTTTGAGCCCCGGCCCATTCAATGGGGAAATCCAGATGCGAAGATTGTCCTGGTCAGCCAGGCGCCCGGGCAGAAAGTTCATGATCTGGGAAAACCCTTTTCAGATCTGAGCGGTAAAAAGCTGCGGCAGAAATGGTTTTATGTCACGGAAGAACAGTTCTATAATCCTTCAAATTTCTACTTTTCCATGGCCGGCCATTGCTTTCCTGGTAAAACCAGTAAAGGCTCTGATCGTAAGCCGCCTAAAGTCTGCTGGCAGCGCTGGACAAGCCAGGAACTGGAGTATTTAAAACAGGCCGAATTGTTTCTGGTCATTGGTCAGGAAGCGGCAAGCCGGCTTTTTCCAAATCAGAAATTTGAAGATCTGGTTTTTTCCCATCAGATCCTCTATGGCAAGCCTTGCTATGTTCTTCCACATCCATCACCTTTGAATTACCGCTGGACGAAAAAACATCCCGAATTTGAAGAACACTGGCTGCCGGAAATTCGCCAGAAAATTTATGAAATTCTTGACCTCCCCCAAGCACAGATGGAAACGTATCGGAATCTCAAATCGCCTCAAAAAGAAAGCTGGCAAAAAGGCGGATCGCAGAAAGAGTGTTGACTGGATCTTGTTTTACGCCAGAAAAAAAGCGCCAACAAGGATAAGGATCCTCAAGTTGACGCTTTTTCTTTGGGGATAGCCAGAGATATTCAGCTGAAATAATCAATATGGTTTGCTAATTCGGAGAATTTGAAACATTTGACATCGTATTGGGTGAGGACGTCATCAAAATCTCGAAAGACAGGATTATTGTCATTTACAATCACGATAAACTCAGATCCTTTATCACGGCTGTTTTTAATGTCTTCCCAAATAAAAGCCGAATTCATCGCTTTTTCTTTGGTTGCATGATTCACGGTTACGCAAAGCCGCTCCGGATGCCCTCGACTTTTTGAAAAGCAAAAATGAATAGCTTGATTAAGACCACTTCGACCTTTGATTTCGATGGAAGGCACATACGGTACATCGTTTTCATCAAAAAATAGTTTAATGTCATCCATAAAAAGCGAAGCGACTTGATTCTTAGATGTTATGTACATATCGTCAATCTGAAGCATGATCTGACCAAATGAATGGAGGTCTTGTGGCAGACGCGTGCGCTTGGATTCCATTCGCAGTTCCATATCTGTCAAGGTGATATTATTAATTTCACAAAGATGCTCTATCGCTTCTTTTCTTTTCCCTGTTAGGTTTAAACCTGAGATGGCGAGATTGGTCAGAATGGAACCATCGTCACTGATTACAAAAGAATCGCCGTTTTTTTCGATATAAGCAGAAATCTGATCACCATTTCTGTCGAACAGGGGAAAAAGAAATTCCGTAGACTTTCCAAGATTCCTGATTTTAGTGAAGCAGCGCAGATAATCCAGGTATTCTTGCTTTATGTTGTCCATACTCTCGTCCCCTCCTTTTTTGTATGTGAATCAGTTGAATAGTGTTGGTCTGATATTGATAGGATCTGGTTCTACTACATTCATTTTACGAATGAAGGCAAGGTGATGATCAACCGGATCTTCATATTCAACATCAAATTTGACTGTTGCTCTGGTGCCGTATATTTCGTTGCAAACCTGAAGGTGAGGACTTTCCGACCTATAGGCAGTCCATGTTTGGCTTCACCCTGATAAAATGGAAAAAGAGTCATGTCCGAAAGTTTAGAAAAGTAAAGGACAAGGTAAACGCGCTGTCCTTGAAAAGGGATAAGCAGGAAATAAAAAAACGCCTGCTCAGGTGCAGACGTTATTACGAAGTCAGTGCTTCGTTTCAATCAAAATGGCTGGAGTAACTGGATTCGAACCAGTGAATGCAGGAGTCAAAGTCCTGTGCCTTACCGCTTGGCTATACTCCAAAATATGATCCTGAAAGTTTTAGGTAGACAGAGATCATACCTGAAGCATTGTATCAAAGGGCCGAAATGATGTCAATCTGGTTTGTAAGCCGGTTTTTGAGGTAGCGGTATTGGGCTTTCAGGGCAGACTCGAGCATATTTTCGATGGCTGAAGCATTGATCCGGCGGGTCTGGTGCAGGATTTCATCACCATCTTTAAGAATTAAAGAAGGGAAAATATAGCAGCGTTCCTTGCCAAAAACAGGTTTGACCTGCAGGCATTCATAGAGAATAGCGGCTTCTTCTTCAGAAAGGGAAGAAAACGAAACACTGTCATCGAAAAAAGCAGCGATCGCTTTTTGCTCGTCAAGGGTACAGTCAGTAAAAAACTGCAGACGCAGATTCAGGGCGTGAAACCAGGAACTGTAGCGGGAAGCAAGATCCAGCTTTTTTAAAGAGCTGGTTTCAGGCAGACTGGGAATCAGGATAAAAAGATCAAGTGGATGGTCTTTAAGGAGTTCTTTCATTCCGGGCCTCCTTTAGTTGTCTAGTTGTTCTAAAGCCAATATACAACATATGTATCTGATGTGTGAGTCGTTCGTCAAAGAAAAAGGAGAAAATGCCATGGTCATAGCGGGAATTGATATTGGAGCTCATTCATTGCGTCTGGTTTTGCCCCACGAGGGACTGGTGTTTGAAGAACCGGCGCTGGGCGCTTTTAATGATAAAAACGAAATTCTGGCCATCGGGCACAAGGCGCTGGAATTGAAAGGAAAAAATGAGAAAATCAAAGTCCTCGCCCCGATTCATGAAGGGACGGTGGATCTGCCGGTTCTGGAAGCCATTTTGGATGAGCTTTGTTATGAGTTCAAACTCTTTCGTATGTTTCAGAAGACCATCCTGCTGGTGAGCTATCCAACCGTTCTTTCCGATGACATGATCGAACGTCTCAAGGATGCCTTTATGACCCTTGGTGCCAACGCGATTTACTTTGATCAGGAGATCTGGATTTCAGCGGTCGGCAGCGGCCTGGACTTATTCCTGCCGGTTTCAAGTTGTGTATTAAATGTCGGATTTTCAAATTGCGACATTGCCTTATTTCATCAGGGCAGTATGGAGGCAAGATGGTCTTCGAGGCTTCACAATGGAGAAAAGGCCGCTGAACTGGTCAGTCGCTGGCTTGAGCGAAAGGAGAATATGGAAGTGTCTCCTTCCACCATCGACCTGCTGGTCCAGAAACTGGGGACAGTGAAATTAACCCAGCAGCCAAAAGCCATCAAAATCCGGGGCATTGACCTCAACAGTCAGGCTTTACGGGAACTGGTCGTCAATGAAAATGACATGGCGGCAATTCTTGCACCGCTGGCCCGTGAACTGGGACAGTGGGTTTCACGGTTTCTTGACAGTCTGGATGAACAGCATCGAAAGGATATTAAGGACCGGGGAATCATCGCCTCAGGTGGAACGATGAAAATCAAAGGGCTGGCCGAAGCGCTGCAGACCCTGGCAGACTGCCCCGTGTATGTGACCGATGCGCCGGATCATACCGCCGCAAAGGGGCTTGAAGCTTTGATGAGTACGCTGTAAAGCCCGAAAAGACCGGTTTAAGACAGGTTTTTGATCCTTAAAAGGTTTAAGAAGATCCTTCAATTGCAAACCGGGACAAATAAAGTTATATTGATATATGGCAATTTGTGCTTAAATTTACAAAAGATAAAGGAGGTCTGGGGACTACATGGCAAAACAGGACATGATCGAACTTGATGGTTTGGTAATTGATACACTTCCAAATGCCGCTTTTAAAGTAAAACTGGAAAATGGACATGAAATTCTCGCCCATGTTTCAGGTAAAATCCGGATGCATCATATTCGTATTCTCCCGGGCGACAGAGTCAGAGTGGATATTTCACCATACGATCTGACTCGCGGCCGTATTACATTCAGATACAAATAAACAAAGCTTTTTTGGCTTCTGGCTGTCCTTAGCGGCGGTCAAAACTGTACCATAAATCAGAACTGGATTTTAAGGAGGTTTCACTATGGAAGTATTTACCAGAGCAACATTCAATCAGCTTCCTGACAGCACGGCTGACCGCGCTTCATTCACATTTGAACCACTGGCAAGAGGATTTGGCACGACGATCGGCAATGCCATCTGCCGCACTTTATTATCAGACCTGCCAGGCACGGCAATCATTGGTCTGAAAGTCGCAGGTGCCGACCCGGATGCTCTTGTTCTGGATCAGATTGAAGAAGACGTAACCCGTCTGAAACTGAATGCGAAAGCATTGCGCATCGATTCAGGCACCGACGAAGTGGTACCGCTGCACATTTCCAAATCCAATGGCCCTTGCACGATTACTGCAGCCGATCTGATCTGCCCGGAAAGCATTACCGTTGCGGATCCGGACCAGGTCATCTGTCATCTTAAAGAAGGACAGACCCTTGAAATGGATCTGTATGCGGCAGCAGGCACTGGTTATCAGACCGCTTCAGAGATCCGGGAAGAGTACAGAGATCTTCCTGGTGGTGCCGTGACTCTGGATACTACATTTACCCCAATCAAATCTGCGGAGTGCAAATCAGAACCGACACTGCTCGGTCATGATACAAAGTACGATAAAGTCACTTTCGACATTCACACCAACGGCAGCATTACCCCGATGACTGCCCTGACAGATGCCGCTCAGATTCTGATCGACTCACTGGATGAACTCGTTCCGCTTGCAGGAATGGACCTTGAAGAAAGCTTCACTGTTCAGCTGCCAGCGCCAAAAGAAACTGCAAAGTCCAGTGCAATGATGATCGAAGATCTTGAACTGTCCGTTCGTTCTTACAACTGCCTCAAACGCGCAGGCATCCAGACTGTAGAAGAACTGACTCAGAAATCTGAAGAAGAGATGATGCATGTCAAGAACCTCGGTAAGAAGTCTCTCCAGGAAGTTAAAGAACGCCTTGAGAGTCTTGGCATGGGCTTTAAGAAGTTTGACTGATTCACCAAGTACGAAAGACAAGGATGCGGATTTCGCCGTGTCCTTTTTCTTTTTAAAATTTCGTGTATAATCTTATCGTTGTAATTTAATTTCAAACAGCCTTAGATTTTTCTTTTGAAAGTCCATGTATTCTTCCCGCATGCAATTTCACGGGCGGTTTCGATCGGGCTGTTTTCTGGCTTGCCCGTTCTGGCATTTTTTCAACTCCCTTTATTCCAGACGCTAGACGGTCGTGAATTTTCAATCTGACTTTTGATCTCCTTTTTTAAGCTTGAATCACTCTGTACATCTTTAGAATTCCATATTCATGACCAATGCGGGCATGCTGCTCAGTTTGGCCTTCCAATTGGATTAAACTGAAAAGGACAAACTGAATTGAAAAGTAATACGGTTGAAACTTTTCTTTTAGGATCGGATTCGGGTCATAAACAATCCAGATTGAAGGGTTTTTCCTTCGAAAACCACAGGTTAACTCAGGCTAACTGAATCCGCTTACAGAGCAGAAAGTAAGCGATAGAATGCACTCTTTAGAAAAAGATAAGAACAATCGTATTGAAGCCGTTTTCCAAATTCGCTATCATGAATCTGGCTAAATGTAAGAGAATTTCAGATTTTGTAAATTGTAGTTATATTCCAACAATTCGCCCGATTTCTAACTTTTTTGAAAGAATGAAATCCGGTTTGAATCATATGTTTTAGAAAGAGAGGACTGTATATGGCTAAAAATTATTTCAAGGAATGCAAAGCAATTATTAATGCGATTCTGGAGTCCATGTCCAGTAAAAATGAATTTGATGATTCACAGTATTACACCATCGACATTCTGGACGTAGATGATGACAGCGCAAAAGTAATGGTCTGCGACCAGTACCAGTACCTGGCAAAAGAAGCAGGAAGCTGGGTTGTTCTGCCTGAAGAAAAATCACTCAAGCAGATTGCGTAATCCTAATCGTATCTACGAATAAATTATTCAAAGAAAATAAATGATTCAGAGAAACCGGAACCAATCTGATGGATGGAGTTCTGGATTTTCTGATCTGAAAAAGGGATGCAGGCGGAAGATCTTGCCTCGTGCAAAATTCCAGCCTCATTCCATCGTTTCAATGTAAAAAGCAGAAAAAGCGAAGCCACAGCTGACCTATCATGATCAGCAGCGGCTTCGCTTTTTTCTGGACTCAATCCAGGAATCTGAATTTTTTTCTTTCAATCGATTTGAATCTTATCTCATGGAAAAATAGAGGCGAAGTTTGTCGGATTGAAAGTCTGGCAAATTGCAGGCGGAAGCCAAGGTTTTAGGGAAGAGTCTGAAATCCGGTTTATTCAACAGCTTCCAGCCATGTTGTTGAGGCGTTTTTTCCTGGCAGATTGATGGAAAGGTGAGAGAACCAGTGGTTGTCATCTGCGCCATGCCAGTGTTTCACGTTGGCTGGAATGCGGATTACCGATCCCGCTTCCATCAAAACCGGCTTTTGTCCCCATTGCTGGTACCAGCCTCGGCCGCCGGTGCAGACCAGAACCTGACCACCGCCCTGATCAGCCTGATGAATATGCCAGTGGTTTTTGCAGCCTGGTTCAAAGGTGATGTGGTTGATTCCATCAGCAGCGGGCGCACTGTAGCTCTTGCCTTCAAAGTAAGGAGCAAATTTTACGTTTTCTTCACCAATCTCGTAAGCAATGGAAGCCTGATATTCTTCTTTGGTCTGCAGGGAACTGGAATAAACTTCTTTCGCCAGACGGAAGGCCGCCCACGCCTTTGGCCAGCCAGCATACATTGCCGTATGCGTAATGGCACCGCTCATTTCATCAGCGGTCACCCCCTGTTTTTTTGCATTCTGAATATGGTGGGCCAGAGAACTGTCTGTGATGCCCTGGCTGGTTAAGGCGCAGACGGTTAACAGACCTCTGGTTTTTACGTCGAGGGATGGGTCGTTCCAGACTTCCCCAAACAGAATGTCATCGTTAAGGTGAGCAAAGAGAGGGGCAAATTCAGAAAGCTGTCTGTGTCCGGTGGTATTGGTAATTGTTTCCTGGGATTTCATACTTTTTTCCTTTCAATTCGATTTGTTCGATTTGTTCGAACTGTTTAAAGAAGTTGGCGGGCAATCTTTTGTCTGAAAAACGCGCGTGATAGTCTTTGGGTTTCTATCCTTGTGTGGGTTGTTATTTTTTCTGCTTTTGACTTTTTTGTTTATTCAGAACTGTCGATTGTCTTAAATTTCTGTCGGGCTGAATTTCTATTGCTCTAAGGCAGCCTGGCCATTGCTTTCAATGACCTGCTTGTACCAGTAGAAGCTGTCTTTTTTATGACGGGAGAGATCTCCGGAGCCATCATTGTGCTTGTTGACATAGACCATGCCATAACGTTTGTCCATCTCACCGGTAGAGGCACTGACAAGATCCGTACAGCCCCAGACGGTGTAGCCCATCAGCTCAACGCCATCTTCAACAGCTTCATGCATAGCCTGAATGTGACGCTTCATATAATCGATGCGATAGCTGTCATGAATGCTGCCATCTTCTTCCATCGTATCTTCGGCGCCCAGACCATTTTCCACGATAAATAAAGGCTTCTGATAACGATCGTAGAGCTCATTGAGGTACCATTTCAGACCATCCGGATCAATGGTCCAGCCCCATTGGCTCGATTTGAGGTAAGAATTTCCGGGACCGCGCATCATGTTGCCGCTGGCGATGGGCACATCTGGATTATCGGTTGCGGTTGTACTGGAGTAGTAGCTGAAGGAGACAAAATCAACCGTTCCTTCTTCGAGGATTTTCTTGTCTTCTTTCCAGATCTGCGGCGCAAAGGCTGGATATCGGCCGCGGACCTGAACGTCGCCGACGTAGTAGTTGGCTTTGCGCATCACTTTCTGCGCTTTGAGGACATCTTTTGGATCACAGGAATAGGGATAGGCAACCCGACCGAGAATCATGCAGCCAACCTGATTTTCAGGGTTGATTTCATGGGCGAGTTTTACGGCCAGCGCACTGGCAATCAGCTGATGATGAACGGCATTATAACGAAGCTGCGGATTGTCCCAGCTTTCATCGACTTGAACTGCGGTTCCCACAGCCGTTTTTTCACCTTCTGGAACAATGCCGCCACCGTTGATGTTGCCATAAACGCCCATGAGCAGAATGTTCAGTTCATTGAAAGTCAGCCACAGTCTGACTTCGTTTTTGTATTCTTCAAAAACAGTTTTGCAGTAGCGAAGGAAAGATTCAATCGGCTCACGGGTAGACCAGCCGCGCGTTTTGGATGCCAGCTTGTAGGGCATTTCGTAATGGCTGAGAGTGACGAGCGGTTCAATTCCATATTTCTGAAGTTCATGGAAAACGTTGTGGTAAAAAGCAATGCCTTCAGGATCCGGTTTTTCTTCAAATCCGGTTGGAAACAGGCGGGCCCAGTTGATGGACATGCGGAAAACTTTAAAGCCCATCTCGGCATACAGCGCAATGTCTTCTTTATAGCGATGGAAGAAATCGACAGCTGTGTGGCTCGGATAATACAGATCCGGATCCACGGTCCGGGTGATGTAACGTGGCGCAGTTCTGGATCCACCGGTCATCATGTCCGGTACGGAAAGACCGCGACGGTGACCTTCCAGCCCGCCTTCAAACTGATGAGCGCTTGTGGCTCCGCCCCATAAAAAATCGGGCGAAAATACACTGGCTGCAGGATTTGGTGTGGTGAAATTCATAGACTGTCCTCACTTTCTAAAAATGGCCGAAAGAAAAGAAGACTCCGGCTTTGTTGATCTGGCAAAGAGATTTATAGCTTGGAGGAAATGCCGCTTCAGTCAGATTCTGGGATTTTGAATCTGACTGGGGCGTGAGATTGTGTTTTATTGATACGTTTGAATTCGTTCTTATTGGATGTTCATTCAGTTGCTTTCTGTCTTTTTTGAAGGCTGAATGATGAAGACAGAGCGAGTATGGGCGCATGAAATTGTCAGCAGGCTGCTTTCAGACCAGGATCAGCTGTTCCGGGTTGTCCAGATCGAGAGTGACTTCACTGTAAGCAGCTGTATTGGTCAAGATGACGTTGACAATTGGGCTGTATCCGGCCTTTTCAATTTCCTCGATGTCAAAGCGGAGCAATGGCTGGCCGGTCTGGAAGGTTTGATTGCTTTCGACAAGGACTTCAAAGCCTTTGCCTTCCATATAGACGGTGTCGATGCCGACGTGGATCAGAACCTCACGGCCATCATCGGAAACAAGACCGATGGCATGGCGGGTTGGAGCGATCATCATGACCTGTCCCTTAAATGGAGCAGTGATCAGACCGGTTTCAGGGATGATGCCGCAGGTTTCGCCCATCAGGCCGGTCGAGAAGGTTGGATCTGGAATTTCGCTTTTATCGATTCGTTTACCTGTGCAGACATTGACGAATTCGCCTGGACGACTTGTGGAGCGGGTTGGGTCTTTGACTGGTGCAGGGGTTTGGCTGGCAGCACTTGGTGTGGCAACTTTTTTGTTTTGGTGAGCCCAGACTTTCTGGAGAATTACGACCGCAATTGCGGTAACAACGATATCGATAGCCAGCGCAATGATGATGTTGTAGAAGTACTGCATGGATCCATCCCCGATATACATCACAACCGCTGGAAGTCCGGAAGAGCCAGTGGCAAAGCGGTGAGTATGCGTTAATCCGGCATATAACCCGCCGGCAGCGCTGCCGATCATGCCCGCAAACAGTGGATATTTTTCAGGCAGGTTAATTCCGTAAATCGCAGGTTCAGTTGTTTTTAGAAGTCAGACCGCTGACCAGAGAAGCCATACCCTGATCGATATTGGCGCAAAGAACACCAGGACCAAAGATTCCATCGTAGCCCACCTGGGACATCTGCATGGTTCCAAGTGGAGCCAGACCATGGTGAAGACCGAAGATCACCAATGGGGAGTAAAGGCCGCCCATTAACATGGCTTCCAGCCATCCTGCTTTTTCAGACAGGAAGCTGATGATGAAGGTGAAGATATGGCCGACGTAGTCGCCTAACGGGCCAAGAATGGAGAATCCGAGGATACCCATTACGATCAGTTCGATCATCGGAACGACAACCAGGCGGATGGCCTGGGGAACAATTTTGTTCAGGAACTTTTCAAGCGGCGCCTGGACAAGCATCACCAGAACGATTGGAATAACCGATCCGGTATAGCGGACCAGGTAAAGCGGCAGGCCGGCTAAGGTAACAGGCTCGCCTGCTGCAACCAGAGCGGTCCAGTTTGGATGACAGAGGATTCCGGCTGTAACAGCACCAAGAATTGGGTTGGAATTCAGTTTTTTCGCTGTGGTATAAGCCAGAAGAACTGGCATGAAGCTGAAGGTTGCATCCCCGATCAGGTTGAGGATGATATAGAGATTGGATGTGTTATCGATCCAGTGGAAGGCCATCAATAAGGCCAGCAGGGCTTTGACCATGCCCGCCCCAGCAAGAGCAGGGACAATCGGGGAGAAAATACTGGAGATAAAATCAGCAGCGATATCAAAGGCGCTCTTTTTTTCTTTGCCTTGTGTGGATGCGCCAGAATCGGTTTTTGGGGTGATCAGTTTTTCGACTTCTTCATAGACTTCACCGACCTGCATGCCGATGACAACCTGAAACATCCCCCCTTTGTCGACGACCTGAACCACGTCAGGAAGATCTGAAATCTTTTTTTGGATCGGCTTTGGACGTGTCTTTCAGTTTGAGACGAAGACGGGTCTGGCAATGGTGGAGTGAGATGATGCTTTCATCTGTGCCTACATACTCCACAATCTTTTTTGCGAGTTCTTGGTACTTAGCAGTCATGGGGTTCTCCTTTGCTTTCTTGTTTTTACACTTTTATTCTAGAAAGCTTCTGGCTGGATTTCAGACCGCTCTGTGCCAGAATCAGGGGGCGATTTGGCCGATGGATGAAACAAAATAAAATGCGAAGACCATTGATCTTCGCGCATGTCAAAATAGTTCGTAAACCGTTTTTCCCAACGTCTGCCCTGCAGGATTCGATGCTCCAGATTAGCCTGATAGCTGCAAGCAAAAACACCCGAAAACAAGGCATTCAACAAAAAGGCGATGGGTTCTTCTGTGGCATAGGTTGCAATCTTGGAATACAGTCGTTCGCGGGAGGCGATATCCAAAACGACGGTTGCTTTGTTGCGCACAATGCTGTCGCCAAGACCAGTCAGAGCGATTATTGGGATGTGCTTTTCCAACAGCAGGTCGAGCTTATTGACAGGAAAACGTTCTGGATTGTTTCCAGAATAGGAAATCATGATGCAGACTGTATCTTCGTTCATCGAAGAGACCAAAAGTCCGGTATCAAAATGAGGGAGAATAACATTGTGACCGATTGCCAGCAGTTTGCGGGCAAACAGTTGTGCCTCAAAGAAGTTTGGGGACTGGGCCAGAATGAGCAGGTTTTTCTTGTGGACGATCAGATCCACGGCTTGTTCAAGCTGATCATACTGAAGCAGATCCATGGTTTCCAGAATCGTCTCTGTCATCAGGGTGGCGATCGCTGGAACAATCTGGTTCAGGGTATCGCCAGGCGAAAATGGATAATTAGCATCCGTAGCGGCATGGTGAATCGTAATGAAATGAGATTCTTCCAGCAGCTGTTCCATCATGCTTTTCCAGCCATCAAAGCCTAATGATTTGGCGAAGCGGGAAAGAGTGGATTTGGAAGTGAAGGTTTCATTCGCAATCTGCTGCATGGAAAAGTCCTGAAGGCGGGAATGATTGGTGATCAGAAATTCGCCGATCGTCCGGGTGGAGCCAGAACTTTTATAGGCGATTTCTTCGATTTTCTGCATAACAAGCATCTTAAGGTCCTCGCTTTCATTTGTTTTTTCTTCATTATAAGAATTCATGCTGCGCATGAAAAACAGTTTCCGGCTGTTTCATCCGCCTGGCTGCAAAGATCCCGGCTTCTATGCGTCTGGCAGTTTGCCGGATAACTTTGAATTCAGGCGTTTTTCGCGCATAATGATTGCTTGAGGTGATTGTATGCTTTTTTCTGCTTCTGGACTCCATCTGGACTATGGTAATGGAGTGATTTTGAATCATGAGTCGTTAGATGCCCGTGAAGGCGAAAAGATCGGTCTGGTGGGAATGAATGGCTGCGGCAAGTCGACGCTGTTAAAGGTTCTGGCTGGCATTGAAACCTGTCAGGGCAAGATGATCCGCACCAATGGGATGAAAACCCATATGCTTGCCCAAAGTCCTGTCTTTGAACAGGAAACCATCTGGCAGGAAATGCAGGCCCAGAATCGGGCTTTAAAGGATCCCAGAGAAGAGTATGAGCTCAAAGCCATTCTGACCAGACTGGGACTGGATGACTTTGATCAGAAAATTGCTTACTTATCTGGCGGCCAGCAAAAGCGTCTCGCTCTGGCTCTGGCCCTGGCCGATCGTGCTGATCTTTTGCTTCTGGATGAGCCGACCAACCATCTGGATATTGAAATGATCAGCTGGCTCGAAAACTGGCTGTCGCGATCCAAACAGACTGTCATTACAGTTACCCATGACCGCTACTTCCTGGACCGTTCCTGCACCCGGATTCTGGAGCTGGATCATGGAACCTTGTATTCTCATGAAGGCACGTTCTCCGATTACCTGGAAGCCCGTAACCAGCGGATGCAGGAGGATGTGAACCGCGCTCGAAAACGGGAAAATCTGTATCGCAAAGAACTCGAATGGGTTCGTGCCGGTGTGCAGGCCCGTTCAACCAAATCGAAATCCCGTCTGGACCGCTTTGAACAACTGCGCCAAGAGCGCACCCGGATTCAGAATCAGAATATGGAACTGAACTTTGCGGCAGAGCGACTGGGCAAAAAAACGCTGGAATGGCAGAATATCGGGTTTGCTTATCCAGAGGGGGAGCGGTTGTTTTCCGGTTTTTCCTACCACTGTAAACGCACTGACCGCATTGCGTTTGTCGGTTCGAATGGATCTGGCAAGTCGACCTTCCTGAATCTGGTAGCTGGCCTGCTCCAGCCAACACAAGGCGCTTTTGATCTTGGATCAACTGTCAAGATCGGCTATTTCCGCCAGATCATGCCCATTGAAGACCAGTCCAAACGGGTGCTGGACTATATTGAAGAAACGGCGGCGAAAGTGGATACACTCGATGGTACACTGAGTGCTTCCGCCATGCTTGAACGCTTCTTGTTTGATAAAAACAAACAGTATCTGCCAATAGAGCGGCTTTCTGGTGGGGAAAAGCGTCGGCTGTATCTGGTCAAAGTCTTAATGGAAGCTCCTAATGTTCTCTTGTTGGACGAACCGGGCAATGACCTGGATTTAATGACCATGGAAATTCTGGAAGACTATCTGGACAACTTTCCAGGAATTGTTCTGTTTGTATCGCACGACCGCTACTTTATCGATCGCTCGGCAACAGAAGTCTTTGAACTGCAGCCAGATCGCCAATGGCATCGCTATAGTGGCGGATACAGCGATCTTGTGGCAGCCAGAGAAGCCGAAAAAGAAATCCAGAATGCAGATTCCACGCAGCCAAAAGCCAAAGCCGCCCGCACGCGCAAACCTTCTTTATCGTCTAAAGAAAAGAAGGAACTGGAAGATATTCTCGTTCAGCTGGAAACGTTGCAGAAAAAACGTGACGAACTCAATGACCGCCTGGGGCAGCCAGGCAGTTATCAGGAACTTGCTCAAGTTGAAAAAGAGCGCGACCAGACGCAGGAGAAGATCGACGAGATGGAAATACGCTGGATGGAACTGGAAGAAAAGAAGGAAAAGCTGGCTGCGGCCTGACCTTCGAGAAGGATGGAAACAACGGGAACCAGATCGGAACCGGGAAACTGGAATTGAAAGACTGAAACTCGAAACCGAAAACTGAAATCAGAAGCCATAATCAGAAACTATAATGGGGAAATGTTTCATCTGGTCATTGCGATCAGATTCAAATATTCCCCTTTTTATAATGGAAATTACAGAAAGCTTTTCACAATCCCGGGATCGGTCCTGGCAGACAGATCTCAACTGATAGGATGCTGATCTCAATAGACAGGATGCCAAGATGACAGGATGACAGAAAAACAGCTTTCTGGATCTTTTTTCTGCTCTTCAAAAGCGCGCAGGACGAAAAACAGGAACCAAAGAAAGATTTCAAAAAAGATAATAAAGAATGCACAGAAAGAGTTGTGAAAATCAAAGGATTATTCCAGAAGGATGGCATAAAATCTGTGCTGGAAATCATCCCAAAATTCTGCTGCATTCTAAGGAGGACCAGTAATGGCTGATTTTTTTGATGATGTAAAAAATGACCTGGCAAAAGCGTGGGACGATACAAAGGATGTCTTTGAAAAAGCCAAAGACGACTATGAAGCAGCCGAAGAAGCCAATGCGCAGGCTGCCAATGACTATCATGATCTGTTTGCCTGGGCAGACGGAGATCTGCTTGCGTATCCATACCAGGATGAAAATGCTTCGGATAAGGACAAAGCGATGCGCACGCTGATTACTTTGAAAGTCCATGACCAGAACATCGATTCTCCAGTCGATGGCACAGTTGTTTCGGTTGATCCATCGCAGAACATCATTGTTCTTCAGACTCCAATGGGCAACCAGCTTGGTCTGAAAGTCTGCTCACATGCCGTTGATTTTGAAAAAGACGCTAAAATTCTTGTTTCGGCCGGCCAGAAAGTCAGGCAAGGTGATACGCTTGTCCATTTTATCCAGCCGATTGAAGCCAAATCCAAGCTGTTTGCGATTACACCAATTGATCAAGTTCTCTATCGTGAAGGATATAAACCTCGCCAGAGCCTGGGAAAAGTAAGTCAGGGAGAGCCGGTTCTCGCCCGGGCGGCTAAGTAAAGCGGGCAGAACGCTTTTCAATATTTGGCGTCCAAGTAGAATCAGAACTATCAAGGAGGCTTTTAAGAATGAGTGATTTTTTCAAGGATATTGAAGCAGGTTTCGACAAATTTAAAACAGATGTCGAAAAAGAAGTGGATAAACTGAAAGACGATTTCCACAGTGATGAGAAGAAGGTAGAAGCAAAAGCTGAAGCCGACAAAGCAGATCTGAAGGCAAAATACGAAGCAGATCTCGAAAAAGCAGAAAAGAGAGCGGACGCTGATGAAGCTGCTGCAAAAGCAAAAGAAGCTGAATTCAAAAAAGAAGCTGCAGCCGATGCGGCCGATGCAAAAGCTGATTTAGCCAAAGCAGGTGCTGAAGTCAAAGACAAAACTGCAGCCGCTGTCGAAAAAGTCAAAGCTGGCGCAGCCGATGCCTATGACAAAGCAAAAGACAGTGTTGCGGACGCTTATGACAAAGCAAAAGACGGTGTCGCAGATGTCTATGACAAAGCGAAAGATGGCGTTGCCGATGCTTACGACAAAGTCAAAGAAGGCGCGGTCAACGCTTATGACAAAGCCAAAGAAGGCGTAACAAAAGCATTTGACAAAGCGAAAGACGATGTCAAAGATTTCAGCGGTGATGTCAAAAAAGATGCAAAAGCTGACGCAGCCAAAGTCGAAGCAGAGGTTAAAAAAGTAGAAGCTGACATCAAAAAGTAGTCAGTCTCAAGCTTTACGCCCATAGAATTACCCTTATTTCCAAGTTTACAATTTCCCACTCACATCTGCTGGCAGATGTTTCTATTCCCACTTTGCGGTCGGTCAAACCCGGCCGCTTTTATTTTTTTTGCAAGTTTTTATCCATCGAGCACTTTCGAATCTTTCCGGCAAAACTTGACCTGGATTCCACCTGATTGTTTTGATACGTTCAGAACGGAATAGGAAACTGTCCTTTGCTCATGGATAAGATCATGGAAACGATCAAATCGTTCATCGGTTGTCGATGATCCTATAAAAAGTCTGAAATTCTGACGAAATTTTGCTGGATTTTCGGCGGGATTTCTCTTTCCAGGTCGATAAGAATGGAATGTCTGAAAAAGCCCGCACGCCAGAAGAAAATGGATGACTTTGCAAAACTGAGGATAGAAAAAAGCGAGAAAGAAGAGAGATTTTTACAGACGGGATGGCGGACTGCTAGGGAAAAATAGAAGGAAAGCCTGTACATCTTCTGAAAAACAGCTGAAATTATTTATCTTTGCATATTATGGAGAAGACGCAAGCTGATTGACCGCGAAAAATTTACAGGTTAGTTTGTATCCGATCATGATACGACACGAATCGCTTGGTCAAGTAAAGATATTCAGATATGAAAGTATCTGAATATCTTTTCTCGATTATGGGAACGAAACATGAAGATATCACACAAAATTCGTGGAGTTTATGCCCGAAAACAGCGAAATTAGCATAGTTTTTGACTTCATACAAATCTCTTATTGATTTTTATCGGGTTCAGGGTAGTATTAATGACGAGGAGAGAAAACAGCTTTATGGTCAAAAATAATATTGAAGTCGACATTAAAGTTAAAATTCTCGAAGGTGGATATACCCAGGAACGCCTCGGTTCTAAGATTGGCACAACGTCCCAGTATGTTAACCGTATCATCAAGAAGAAAGATGGTTTGCTCAACAGAACCTTCATCCAGATGATGGAAGCCCTGGGCTACGACATTGAACTGGTCTATGTCCCTTGCGAGAAACGGGATGCCTGATTTCCCGATTGACTGACAATCAAAAATCAGAAAATGGATTCGGGAGAAGCGGGAGCTTCTCCATTTTTTGCTTCCGGAAAAGCAAAATTACTATGAATTCTGGATTCTCTCGTTGCAGCTGACCTCAAAAAACATGTCTCGATGATTTTTCTTGTATCCAGCCCGAACGTTTTTCAAAACGACAAACACGTCCAGGATTAGAAATCTCAGGCCAATTGACCGGTCTTTGAAGAGTTCTGCTATAATGGAAAACCAAGAGATTCATGCTTCCGTATTGTTTTGTCAGTAAGGAAGAGCGCTGTCAGCAGCAGAAAGGCAAGTCATGCAGAATACCAATGAAAAAGGCATCAAGGTGATTGCGGAAAACCGGAAAGCCAGACATGAATATGAACTGCTCGACCGTTATGAAGCCGGTCTGGAGCTGAAAGGAACTGAAATTAAAAGTGTCCGCAAAGGAAAAGTCCAGCTGAAAGATGCTTACATCTCCATTCGCGATGGTCAGGCGACTTTAAAAGGAATGCATATTTCTCCTTATGAATTTGGCAACCGTTTTAACCATGATGAAACCAGGGACCGTCGTTTGCTTTTGCATAAACGGGAAATCCTGAAACTGGATCAGCAGGTCCGCTTAAAAGGAATGACATTGGTTCCTTTGAAGATTTATCTGTCTCATGGACTTTGCAAGCTTGAAATTGCGGTGGCTCGTGGTAAAAACCTGCATGATAAGCGGGAAAGCGCCAAGACCCGTGATGCACAGCGGGAAATTCAGAAAGCCATGAAGATCCGCTATTAAGTCAATCACCATTCAGATTCAAAAGGTTCACACCAGACTTAAAGCACAGGCTGTTTTCTTCTTTTCCATATGCAATGAATTGAAAATCGATCTTCGAAATTCGATTGAGACTCTGCTTATGGAAAGCTGGAAGAAAGAGGTTGTGCTTTTTATCTTTTTAAATGGCTGTTTAAAAAATCAGAAGGATTGTTACTGTTCACACCCTGCGCCAGGGCATGACGCAAAGCCGGAAATTTTATCCCTTTTTTTGAGGGGCGTGAACAGTAACGAAGAATTTGGTCAGAGATTTTAAACTGGAAATCTTCTTTAAGTATCGAGAAAATAAGTCGTGTCAATCGGGATGGGAAACTCTGCAAGACCCAAAAACCTGAGTTGAATTTGTTGACATAAATAAAAATTGCGGATAGAATAATTATCCAAAGTAATTACGTGGGGATGTTTTTGGCATTCGATGAGTAATTGTCTGGACTCAACTACAGCCGGGTGATTCCGTTAAAAATCATTCAAAATAAACGCTAACAACTTTAACTTTGGCCGCACCAACTACAACGGTGCTGTTGCCTTTGCTGCTTAATTGAACATTTAATCGTTCTGCAGCTTTTCTGAACGAGTTCGCTCTCTTCTAGTTCAGATCACTAGCACAAAGAGGATAAGCTGACAGACCGACTGGATCTGTCGGACGAAAATTCTACAGTCAAACCATCAGGAATTGTGTCTGTCCAAGTCTGATGGAATTCTGGCAGACTAAGCTGTAAACGTTGATTCGTGGGGCGTTGCTTAGACGCGAGTTCGACTCTCGCCATCTCCACCATATGAAATCAACCCCCCATATCTAAAACGGATATGGGGTTTTTATTTTGCTCATATGTGATTTATGTGCAATATCAACTGCAAAGGTCAAGGCCAGG
The DNA here is from genome assembly GCA_910579655.1 of uncultured Allobaculum sp. GTDB lineage: Bacteria > Bacillota_I > Bacilli_A > Erysipelotrichales > Erysipelotrichaceae > Allobaculum. The sequence continues at coordinate 33,160 of CAJTVE010000006.1, forward strand.
GAGAATTAGATTTTGCGGCAGCTGCCTGTCATGGTCATGATATTAAACAGTTAACATTTGATCTAGAAAGGTATTGTCTTCACGAGCAAATCCGTTTTTTAAAGCTTTTCAGTCTGTAAGTCTTCCGGGCCTACGGGATCCTTGATATCAGAAATGAATATCGGTTTCTGTTGATTGAAGGCAGAACAGATTTTGGAAGATGTATAATGCCTTTTCTTTGTGAATACGGATTGTATTCCAATAGATTCACAGTTGAAAATGTTGGAAATCTGGCATAAAAATGACTTTTTTGAAAAAGTGGATACCAGAAAAATGGCATCAAGACTTCTCTTGTGAACAGAGTATCCATCTAAATATTTCATAAAGAATTGCTGATGTGTACTCAAAATAAATACATAAATGATTCTGTTGCATCTAAATCAAGAACGATTTGGTGGATTGTTTTCAGATAAATGTATAGATAACAGAATCTATTCATGATCAGTATAAAGATATAAAGATTAATGATCGGATGAAGTCCTTTATATTGGCTGGATTAGATACATTGTATTAAAGAAATTAATGTGATATAAATGCGATTTTAATACTGAATTCATACAATTCTTTCTCTGGATCAATAAATGCGGACAAAAAATCACAGAATTACGATTATGTGAAGCAAAAAAATTGAAAAAGATGTGGAAAAACCCTTTGTACTTGTATTAAACTGTGTATAAAGAAAGTCAAAAGAAAAACCACAGTCTGGGTTGTATGTTGAAGGCGCCATTTTACTGACAACCGGACCTGGTTTTGTCAGAAAACGGCAGGAGGGCCTTGACTCCTGCCAGACTGACAAGGAGTGAAGAATAGCCATGTCTAGAAAACCCGATCCTCTTACTCAATACCGCATGCGTGTTCATGAATTCCGCGGATATCGCTATGCAAGTACTCAACCTACAGTAAGTAACCCTTTAACCGGAAAACGTTACTCTAAGCGGATTCACTGGGGTGTTCTCGAAGCGGGCAACCGTTTCGTCCCAAACCGTAACTTCCGCCGCATGCCTCTTGAAGAACAGAAAAAGTTCCTCTTCCCAGAAGAATGGGATCTGTCTGAAGTGGCTGAACTCAGTTCGAAAGCAGAAGATACTCTCTATGCAGAACGCCGGATTCTGCACCCCAAAATGGTTACTGAAGCAATCGAATTGCCTCATCGTCTTCCAACCTATGCTCAATAGGCCAGACTGTTCAGACAGCCTGGCCGCTGTTTTTTATAGAGACGTTTGTGTGGACTGAACTTGTTTGCGGTCATTTTGGATTTGAAGACAGTTTTGAAAGCGGCGACAGAAGCAGATAATGGAAAGCAGCAGGAAAACTGAAAAGGGAGAGAAAAGAATGTCAGTACGATTGTTTGTGGTCCGGCATGGCCAGACGGTGATGAATCAGGAGAAAAGAAGCCAGGGGTGGCTGGATTCGCCATTGACTGAGCGGGGAAAAGTAGAAGCCTTGATTGTCAGAGACTGGCTGAAGGACCGTCATCTTCAGTTTGCGCATGGATATTCAAGTGATCTTGGCCGTGCCAGGCAGACGCTGGGCTTACTGGTCCAGGGTGAATTTCCGACGAATGAGGAAGCAGGACTGCGGGAGATGACATTAGGAAAAATGGATGGCGTACAGGGTTTTGTCCTTGATCCGGCGAAGTGGAATCAGCAGGCTAAAGAATATGGCGGAGAATCATTCGAACATGCCGCTGGCCGGGCGATAGCCAGTCTGTATGCGATTGCCAGGGTGAATTCTGGTCAGAATGTTCTGGTTGTTACCCATGGAATGATCATCAATTTATTGATGGAAACTTTACCGCCTATCCAGGCTGCCTGGAAGGATACAGACCGGCTGGAGAATGGAATGGTTCTGGAGCTGGTTTATACTTGTGGGCAATTGTGGCTTTCTGGTGTTCATCTTCCTGTTTCAGAGTATCTGGAAAAGCACAATTTGGAAGAAGAAAAGCAGAAGATAGGGAAATTTTAAAATCACCATGATCTAAGGGATTTCCCATAGGCATTTGCATTAAAATCGGATAGTGTATTGGATGGATTGCCAGTTTCGATGATTTTAAAAAGAACTATTGCGATCTGGATTGGAGTTGAAAGAGGATGTCTATGCGGATTCTGATTTATGGGGCTGGGAGTATCGGCAGCTATCTGGCACATGTTTTATACAGCGCCGGCAATGAAGTGACAATTCTGGCCAGAGGAGAGCGAAAACAGAACCTGGATTACCGGGGGCTGGTTTTGCATCACGTCCTGCAGCGCAAGACCACTTGTGATCATCCAAAAATTATCGACTCGATTGGGGATGAGAAATACGATCTGGTCTTTGCGGCTGTTCAGTTTGGTCAGCTTCAATCGATCTTTGATGACCTTTGTAAAGTCAACAGCTCGGTTGTCGTTCTGGTTGGAAATAATTTCGGGCCAACCGTTACCCGGCAGGAGATTCTGCGCTTTACTGAGCATCCCAAAACAGTCCTGTTTGCGTTTCCGGCCTTTGGGGGCCATCGGGAGAGAAGCCAGATTCGCACAACTCATGTGGGAGCTGGATCGATGACGATCGGTCTTTCCGGATCCAGAACACCGAAGCTGGTTCGCAATATGGTAGAGCGTGCTTTCCAGGGAACGAAATTTGAACTGAACTGGGAAAAAAATATGGATGACTGGCTCAAATGTCATGGCGTCTTCATGCTCCCATTGGCTTATCTTTCTTATTTATATAATTGTGATTTGCGAAAGGTATCCAGTGCTGATTTTCGTCTGGCTATGGATGCAGTGCGCAGTGGGTATGAATTGCTCGGTTCCTGTGGATATGGTCTTGATTCGAGTTATTTAGAGATCGAAGATAATGGGCTGAAAAGTGAAATTAACACCTGCCTGTTCCATGTAGCTGCCAGATCACCTTTTGGCCGATTGATGGTGACAGATCATTGCGCGAATGCGGCAGCAGAGATAAAAGCCATGGATGAAGCTTTTGAAAAAATCCGGGCCCGCAAACCGGAAATGAAAATGCCTGCCTGGGATGAGCTGCGCAACCGTATGCCTTCCTGGCCATACCTGCTTGAAACCTACCGCTAGAACAGCCAGAAAGATGCAAAGGAAAGGCGCAATTTCTGGCTGTCTGGCGTTTTTTGATTTCTGGTGGATCGAAACATCTGAGTTTGGGGATTTGATTTCTTTGTTTGCCGGTATTCAGTCGAAACAGGCTGAATCATCTTGTTAAGATTGGAATGCATAAATAAAAAGCACATAGACAATCGTCTATGTGCTGAATCTACACATTGGTGGAGCGTAGGGGGATCGAACCCCTGACCTCATGGCTGCCAGCCATGCGCTCTCCCAGCTGAGCTAACACCCCAAGTGCTCATTGATAATACCATCACTATGAATTCGATGCAACCTTTTTTGTTATTTTTTTCAAGGGCTGACAGACAGAGAGTTACGGTTCACACTCAAATGTAGGTTTGCAGCAATTTTCCTTAAATTGAAGTCGTTTCCAGCTCGATTTGTCATATCTTGAGGAAATCTTCTACGCAGGCGGCTGATTTACTGCATAAGTAACTTACACCTGTTTTGCATATCGTCTGTCAACAGGGGTGTGAAGAGTAACGACAGAGGCAACTGAAGTGGATTTCCTGACGAAAACACTCCTCCTAAATCGAATGCATGTCGGTGGTTTTGAGACCATAAGAGGAAAACAAATGACCAGGCTGACTGATAAGTGCAGTTTGAAACAATTGGAAATGAAGGAGGTTCAGGTGAAGGCTTGAATGTTTTGTCAAAAGGAACAGAGGGAAATACAATGAAAACCAGCGCGTAAACGATTTTTCGATTCTTGCCGTCATAAGATTGTGCTTCCATCGATGCGCGGAAAGGAGGTGGGTGCAGGGGATTGCCAGTTTGCTCTGGCGGTAAGGAAGATGCCTGCACCAACGGAATGAAACTGATCAGTCGCTATCATAAAGATCAGGCAAAAGCACTCAGAGCCTGGTTTGAATGGAACGAACCCTCTAAAGAGATTGAGTCGACAAATTTAGATCCATCATCCTGCTCTAGGCAAAACAAAGAGCAGGAAGCAGGAAAACAACAGAGCCAGACAAACAAAAGGAAAGAAGCTTTTGATCCGGCTTTATCCGCTCTGTTATTCGAAGATCGGATTTTTACTCTGCCAAACAATGCAGATCTGGTCTTTGGCAAGGCACTGCCTGATTCTGTGGATCTGGTCATGGATCGTAAAGATCTGCCCAAAGAAAACTGGCATTTTTTTGAAAACTGTCCCCATGCTAATCCCTGGATTTTGCCTGTTGACCGATTTGATCCGGCCCTGGCTGCATTGAAAGAAAATGAGGCCCCCGTCCGGACGCATATTTTGATGAATACATCCATGATTGATGAAAAGTGGTGCCGCCCAGCTTTAAAACCACTCATTGCACCGGAAGATGAAGTCTGCGTTCTGGCTTTCAGCTTCTTTGATGATACAAAAACACTTGCTGACTGGAGCAAACAATATAAGAAGGGACAGGGGATCTGGTACCGATCCAATACTGATGTGTTCTTCTGGTATGGCCTTAAGGAAAATCAGGTTCACTGGGTCAATTATTTTACGGATGATGTGATCAAGATGCAGGATGCGATCCGAAACTCCAATATTCTGCTTCTGACTGGCGGAGCACCAGATCTGATGATGAAACGGATCCGGGAAAAGAAACTGAAAAAGGTATTGAAGGACTATCAGGGCCTCATTATCGGATATTCAGCCGGTGCTATGGTTCAGCTGGCAGATTACCATATCACGCCGGATGAAGACTATCCGGAATTCTCCTGGCAAAAAGGCATTGGCTGGCTGGAGGATTTTGATGTAGAAGTCCATTACCATCACTCGCGGATTCAAAAAGATGGCATGAATCAGGCTTACAGCGCAAAGCCAAAACCGATTTATGCTATTGAAGAACAGGGCGGTATGATTGTTGCTCCTGATGGAACGAAGAGTTTCTTTGGAAAGGTGGAACGCTTCGATCAAAACCATTCGGATTATGATCTTTGAGTCTTTTGCCAATGGTCTGGTCAATCTCTCCTTTTTGGCAGCTGGCCAGTGTCCTGGAGGCGGGCCAGCAGGGATTCTATCCTAAAAAAGAAAAACACAGTTATATTTGATTTGTTTATGAAAGAATTCATCAGTCTTTGACAGGATTCATCAGCGGTTGTTCGGTCTGTGTTCTTTTGCCTGGCAAAGATTCGCAAACAGTTCTGAAACAGGATAATTGTTGAAGACCTGCAGAATGTGATTGAACACTTGGCGGGCAATAAACTGGCGGAAAGATAAAATTACCGTAAATAAAGTGAAATGCACGATTTATTTGGCGCGTTATAAAAAAGTCATCCACCTGGATGGCTTTTTCTTTGATCTGCTCTTGATTCAGTGGAAAGCCAGATGGAATTTATGCATCATCCTTTGAAAGTTGAGAGGGGTTTTGTATCCTATAAGTGCTTGAAATCTATAGACAAATAAAAAGGCTCCTGGATCAGGAACCTTCGTATTTATGGATTCGGGATGTGGATTGTAAGGGCTAGAGATTTCGGGTAACTGAGCTTAAAGACAGGTCAGCCGAAATAATCGAGGCTTCGATGCGGTTGAGTTCGTCTTTGCGGCGGGATACCGGAACCATAGCTGTGATTTCGTCATCATCATAACCAACAACCATGTTGCGTTCGCTAAGCATAATCGGACGCTTTAAAACAGAAGGGTTACGCTGGATAAAGCGGGTGAGCTGGGCGATCGACATCTCATCCAGGGTGTCTTTTAAGGTGAGATACGCTTTTGAGCGAGTCGAAATGATGTCTTCTGTTCCGTTTTCACAACGGGAAAGCAGATATTTGATTTCAGCTTCGGACAATAAGTTGGAGAAAATGTTCTTCTCGACGAAATTGATGTGGTTGTCCTCGAGCCATTTTTTGGCTTTGCGGCAGCTAGCGCATCCAGGTGAAGTGTAAAACAATACGGCGTTATTCATAATTTTTCCTCCAAAACTTTCCTAAGTTTGTGAATTGGTTTTGTAGTCGTCTTTCTTAATCACATCTTTATCTTAGACCTTACTTGGGTAAAGATGCAATAACTTTTTTAAATATTTATATTATTTCTTTATCTTTTAGGTGACAGGATCAGCCTTACCTAAAGAACTAAAGAAGGTTTATATCTGATATGTGCGATAAACCAAAGCGAATCGCTTTACAAAATCCATTAAAATCATATTAAAAAAATCTGTATAAAACTAATCCGATGTATGAAAAAATCCCATGAATCGTGATAGATTCTCTCTTTTGATATTTTCTGAATTCCCTTTATTTATCGTCCTACCACCTCTACTTTCTCTCATGTTTTTACAGCTGTAAAAAACAAACCGATTTATTCATAAGTTTCTTGCATGCAATAAAAATTTGTTTTTATTGTTTCAGAAATTAAGAAAATGTAAAAACAAAATGACTGAGATTATTGGGACCAAAATGGCAGAACCAGCACAAATAAAATGCCGCCTGTGCTGAGCATTTCCAAAACCTGCTCTTTGATCGAAAAAGAGTATGCCCCATTCCGATTGAATGAACATTAATCCTGAAAAACAGAGCTGTAAGATTCGAAGATCCAGGGTGGTCTTCTTTTTTTTCTGCCTGTCTTCACATTTCGTCCTTATAAGATCGAGCCAATTCGATCAGACCAGAGTCTTTTGTTTCGCATTTTCCTGTTCCTTTGACTGTCGGCTTTCTTTCGATCTGCCGATTGCCAGAGCATGCTTCCACAATGCCTGATTTGGCTGCGTTTTACTCCTTTCAGTTTTGAAAGTTCGGGAATTGAGCAGGAAGTTTCAGAAGAAAAACGGATTTTAACAGTTTGATCACCGTTTGGCAGACAAGAGAATCTGTAAAGCATTGCAGCAAGCAAAATATCTGAAAATCAGTCAATTATGGAACGCTGATGGCAAAAGTTGGAGAAACAGATTGAAATGTAAATCTAATTCGGTAAAATTACTGGACAAAGCACCGAAAAGTAACAATAGAAAACCGGAAAATTTGGTTTGTTCTGTTCAGCCGGGAACTTTTGCCTTTATAATGATGCTTAGAGTTATTTAAGGAGAAAATGATATGGATGTTCGAGATTTACTGAAAAACAACCAGAGCTACTACGAAGATTTTATGACCCGCGCAATTTATAACTCCAACGCGCTGGAAGGAAGCACTCTGACAAAGAATGAAACCTATGCACTGACTTTCGATTCCAACCACTGCCCGATCAATGCCAATGCCAAAGAAATTCATCAGGCAATCAACCATAAAAAAGCCTTGGGAATCATGCTGGATCGTGTCAGTCACAACGTTCCATTAACGGAAGAATTCTTAATTATGGAAAACGATGCCGTAAACGAAAATATTCTGTTTGGCGGTGCCTATCGCGAAGATCCGGCTCACGTATCCGGTTCGACAAAAGTTTTCCCAGGACCAGATGAAATTGAAGACTTCCTGCAGGATTTCATCCGCCGCTACAATGAATTTGTTGAAAATGGCTTCACGATGGAAGATGTTGCCGATCTGCACATCCAGTTTGAAAATATTCATCCATTCACAGACGGAAACGGACGGACGGGCCGTATCCTGATCAATTCCATGCTGATCAGTTCTGGACAGGCTCCAATCGTCATTCCTCTGGATATGCGCAATGACTACATTAAAATGCTGGAAACCAACAATGTCAAAAGCATGGCCGATGCTTTCCGTGAACTTCAGGCCATTGAAGAGGAACGTGCTGAAAATTTCGCTTCTCTTGGCGAATAGCAGAATCGATAAAAGGTAAAGACAGTCATCGACTGTCTTTCTTTTTGACTGGCCTTTTAGAAAATGACTGACCGGTCCACACAAGCTGATGCATATTCTTAGACGCATATTCTTAGATGCATACTCTTATTCGGAAAGGAGAAATTCTGATGTTAGAACCAGGAACTCTGGCTCCGGAATTTACATTGCCAGACCAGAATGGAAATCCCGTTTCCTTGTCTGACTTTCGAGGTCAGAAAGTGATTCTTTATTTCTATCCCAAAGACAACACGAGCGGCTGCACAAAACAAGCGTGTGCTTACCGGGATGCGTATCCGCAGTTTCTTGAGAAGAATGCCAAAGTCATTGGCATCTCCAAGGATACCGTGCGCTCGCATGCCAACTTTGAAAAGAAGTACGAACTTCCATTTACTCTGTTAGCCGATCCGGAGCGCAAAGTACTTGATGCGTATGACGTGCTCAAAGAAAAAACGATGTACGGCAAGAAGGTCAGGGGAACTGTACGGACAACGTATCTGATCGATGAAAACGGTAAAATTGAGAAGGCTTACGAAAAAGTAAAACCCGAACAAGATTACGAAATTCTTCTGGCTGATCTGGGATGAAACCAGGCGAAAAAAGGTAAAGCTGCCCGATTGTTTTCTGGATTTCTGATCTACCTTTAGTCTGTTCCGAAACAGAAAAAGAACTGAAATGCGACCCTTTGCTTCAAGCATAAAAAGGTCGCATTTTTTAGGAGGAGAAAAATTAGCAGGGAATGAAAAGAGAGGAAAATCAGGATGCCGGAAGTATGTTAGAATTAGGGCAACAAAGCAGATCGCAGGCTTATTCCTGCGATTCATATCTGAGGATCTGAAAAGACGGAGGACTAAAGATGATTAAAAGAATCGGTGTTCTGACTTCCGGTGGCGACTCTCCTGGAATGAATGCGGCTGTACGGGCAATTACCCGCATCGGAATCAATGCAGGACTGGAAGTTTTTGGCATTTATAACGGATACAAAGGAATGGTAGAAGGTTACATTGAACCTTTGACAACTGAGTCCGTGAGTGAGATTCTGACACGCGGCGGAACTGTACTTGGATCTGCCCGTCTGCCGGAGTTCAAAGATATTGAAGTACGAAAAAAAGCGATTAAACAGTTGCAGCGCCGCGGCATTGAAGCGGTTGTTGTAATTGGCGGCGACGGCTCCTATCGCGGCGCCCTCGAACTTACCCATATGGGAATTAACTGTATCGGATTGCCTGGTACAATTGATAATGACATTACTTGCACAGATTATACGATCGGCTTTATGACCGCGCTTGAAACAGTTGTTGATGCGGTCGATAAACTGCGTGACACCTCTAACTCCCATCACCGCTGCTCCATTGTTGAAGTTATGGGCAACCGCTGCGGAGACTTGGCTTTATGGTCTGGCATCGCATGCGGTGCGGAAATCGTAGTCACCAGTGAAAGTGGATTCGATGAACAGGATATTCTGGATCGTCTTCGCGATCTCGACCAGATCAAGAAGAAAAAACACGCGATTGTGATCATTTCTGAAAAGATCACGGATGTTCACCAGTTTGCCAAACGCGTTACCCTCAATACCGGATTCTCCGGACGGGCAACGGTACTTGGCCACATCCAGCGTGGTGGATCTCCATGTCCATTCGACCGTATGCTCGCCAGTCAGATGGGCGAAAAAGCGATTGACCTTCTGATGCAGGGAATCGGTGGCCAATGCGTAGCGATCAGAGACAATCAGATCGTAGCTTATCCAATTGAACGAGCATTAGTGATGCCTTCTTCCTCGAAAAAGCCTCTGACAAACTTGTTTGAGCGTCTGGGATAAAAGTCCGGATTTGAGCAATTAAGATAAGCATGGTATAGAATCGTTTTGAAATCAATCGAGGTATATATATGGACAAGAAAACAAAAGTTGTCTGCACGATCGGCCCTGCCAGTGAAGACAAAGAAATGATCAAAAAGCTTGTGAACGAAGGCATGAATATCTGCCGTCTGAACTTCTCTCATGGTGACTACTCTGAACACGGTGCCCGTATCGAGAAGATCCGCAATGTTTCGAAAGAACTCAAGAAACCGATCGGTATCATGCTGGATACAAAAGGTCCTGAAATCCGTCTGGGTGAATTCGAAAATGGCGGCGTTCAGTTCGAAAAAGGTGACGTGGTTACAATCGTCAATGACCCAACTGTAATGGGAACCCGTGAAAAATTCGCGATCAATGTTCCTGAAGTCTTTAATGACGTAAAACCTGGTGACTTTATCCTGATGGATGATGGTAAAATGCGCGTTGATATCACTGAAGTCAACTACGGTAAAGATTTCAAAGGGGTGGTCGCAAACCCACACTTCCTGAAATCCAAAAAAGGATGCAACCTGCCAGGTATCGTTCTTTCCATGCCATTCCTTTCCAAAAAGGATGAAGCTGACTTACGTTTCGGTGCCCAGAACGATGTAGACTACATCGCATTAAGCTTTGTACGTCGTAAAGAAGATGTTCTTGCTGTTCGTGACATCCTGATCTCCGAAGGCAAAGACGATATCCAGATTTTCGCCAAAATCGAAAACCAGGAAGGTTTCGACAACCTGCGTGACATTCTTGAAGTGGCTGACGGCATTATGGTTGCCCGTGGTGACTTAGGTGTGAACGTTTCTCTGGAATACGTTCCAATCTACCAGAAACAGATGATCAAAGTTGCAAACGAAATGGGTAAACCAGTGATCACGGCTACTCACATGCTTGAAAGTATGCAGGGAAACCCAAGACCTACTCGTGCTGAAGCCAGTGACGTTGCCAATGCCATCATGGATGGTACAGATGCCGTGATGACTTCTGCCGAAACTGCAGCTGGTCTCTATCCAGCTGAAGCTGTACACACATTCACGAAGATTGCTGACGCAATCGAACCAATGATCGATTACAAGACCAGACTTGCTGATGGAATTGCATCGTCCAACCGCAACATGTCCGACTCCATCGCCATTTCTGCAGCGGAAACTGCTCTGGCTATGGATATTAAGGCGATCGTTGCCTTTACCCAGTCCGGTCTGACCGCAAAACGTCTGGCTAAATTCCGCCCAGAAGCGCCAATCATTGCTGTTACTTTCGATGAAAAAGTTCAGCGTTCTCTGCTTCCAGTCTTCGGTGTTCAGCCTGTTGTGACAGACGTACAGAATACTCAGCAGAATGACGTTCAGCTGGCGCGCAACATTGCTCTGAAAAACGGACTCCATCATGGGGACAACATCATCGTTGTTGCTGGTTATCCGGTAGGTGCTGGTTCAACCAACATGATGAAGATTGTAACTGTTTAAGACATAATCCAATAAAATCTATACAAAAAAACCACGGCTGATCCCGTGGTTTTTTTGCGCCGAACTCTTGGCTTCATACCGGTTGGTTCAATGAAAAAGACTTCCGTTTGATGATGGAAGTCTTGAATGAGACAGGGGAGCGTCCACTACATGGATCTATATGAGTACCCACTGAAAAGGACTTTATTTCATGATGTCCAATGAACTGAGGACTTCATTTAAACGAATAGCGTCCCAGGGCAGGTTTTCTGCAATGGTCAAGCCGACCAGGTCGGTACAAGATTGAGCGTCTTGTAAAATCTGGTTCACCTGAGCCAAAGATAAGCGACCAATGACGGCAAAAAAATCTTCAGGATTCTTGTATGGTTCAGCAGGGTATTGAGAATAATAGTCGTAGGGCGAAAGAACGTCGACATCCCAATGGATGGCAATCTTTTGAATCCCCTGTTTTTGGATCCATTCTTTGACGGCATGCGGATGGGCGGTAATTTGTTCGGGTGTTAGAAACTGGATATTCAATTCTTTTACCCATTTCTCTTTTGGCCGCAGGTCTTTTTCAATCAATCCGGCATATAAAATTCTGTCTGGCAATACTGGATTCTTTACTTCTGTTAATGGATTTCCTGGATTTAAGCCCAAAAGGTTGGCAACTGGCATTTCATGAAAGTGGCGGGTGGTTCCAATTTTGGAAATGTCAGGATGCGCATCCAGCCAGAGAATCCCAAAACTGTCCCCATATTTTTCGCGCAGCCATGCAAATGGGGTTTGAGAAACAGAGCAATCGCCGCCTAAAATTACGACTTGATCGGGATTGGCTTCCTCTAAAATGGCCCGCGCCTGTTTCTCCTGGGCTTGCAGTGCGCTTTGGGCATCTACAATGGATCCAGAAGTGTCTGAATCAAGGCAGCAGATCGTATAAGAAGGAGTCTGGCAGGATTCTGGGACAATGGCTTTTAAAATTTGTTGCCCCAGAATGTAATCTGGGTTCATCCCGCCCTGCCAGCGTGCCCAGTTGAGACGCAGCGTTTTGTTTTTATTCATCGTGGAGTCCTCTCTTTCCATTGGTTGTGATCACTTGTTTATACCAGTCAAAGCTGTCCTTGCGAATGCGTTTGAGGGTGCCTTTTCCCTGATCGTCTCGATCGACGTAAATGAAGCCATAACGTTTTTCCATCTGCCCTTCGGACTGACTGACAAGATCGATCGGTGCCCAGCTTGTATAGCCAAGTAAGTTGACTCCATCTTCTATAGCTTGCTCGACTTGAAGAAGATGCTGTCGGAAAAAATCAATGCGGTAAGGATCATGAATATGAACTCCATCATTTTCCTGCACAGGCACATCGTGAAAGCCCATCCCGTTTTCAACGATAAACAACGGCTTCTGGTAGCGGTCATACAGCTCATTGAGAAAAATCCGCAGCCCTTTCGGGTCAATTTGATAGCCCCAGTCGGATACGCTCAGATAGGGATTCTTAATGGCTTTGGTCAGGTTGCCGGCGACGCGTTCGCTATTCGATGATGCCGTTGCTACATCACTGGCATAGTAGGAAAATGAGATGAAATCAACAGTATGCTTCAAATGATTTTCATCGTCTGGCTCCATTTGAATTCGGATGTTGTTTTCCCTAAAAAAGCGTTTCATATAGCCTGGATAACACCCACGCACCTGGACATCACTGAAAAATAAGGTCTGACGTTCTTTGTCGATTTTGGCGAGAACATCATCAGGATTGTAGGTTTGAGCGTAAATTGGGGTCCCGGCAATCATGCAGCCGATCATAAAATCGGGATTGATTTCATGACCAAGCTTGACTGTTTTGGCACTGGCGACAAACTGATGATGAATTGCCTGGTAGAGAAGGGATGGATCAATTTCATCTGGCATGCCCGCAATGCCCCCTCCATTAAAAGGGGCATGCAAAGTCATGTTGATTTCGTTAAATGTCAGCCAGTAACGGATCTTGTCTTTGTAGCGGCGCATAATGAATTCAGCAAATTTGAGATAGAAAGCAATCAATCGCCGGTCGGCCCAGCCGTTGTATTTAGTGGCTAAAGCCAGGGGCATCTCATAGTGTGAGATCGTGACCAGCGGTTCCATCCCTCGCAAGAGAACAGCTTCAACCAGCCGGTCTACATAAGCCACGCCTGCAGGATTCGGTTCTGCTTCTTCGCCGGTTGGGAATAAGCGGGTCCATGGAATTGAGAACCGAAAGGTTTTAAACCCCATCTCCTGCATCAGATCTAAGTCGCTTTCGAAGCGATGATAGAAATCAATCGCTTCCTGTTTTGGATACCAGGCTTTGGGCGGAATGCTGGGAGCAAAGAACACTCCTTGGTCTAAAGCGTCAGCTGTTGAGAATCCTTTGCCATCTTCTAAAACCGCTCCTTCACATTGGTTGGCAGCCAGCGCACCGCCCCATAAAAAGTTTTCGCTAAACATATTCACTTACCTTCCTTGCTTCCAAGAACTCTTTGGATGGCTTCAGTATAGAAAAGGGGAAGGAAAAGAAAAATGGTCCGAAACTGTTTCGGACCAAAGGGATCAGATTGGAAATTGAAACGAGCAAACAGATGAGACATCTGGACTCAAATAAGTACTGAGCTTAATAGAGCGTCCAGTCCTTGCGCAGCTTCTGAGCTGTTTGCGTGTCGGCTTCGTAACTGCGCACATGAAGATAGACAAACAGCAGGTCAATGAGAAAAAGCATCGAGTACAGCGGATCCATAAATTCCATTGCCACAACATTTTGGCCCTCATAGAGCGGAAGGCAGACGGAACAAAGACTGGAAGCCTGCTTGCCGGGACCCATGAGGCCAACTGAAGGGATATTCAGTTCTTTGAGAACCAAGGCTGTCTTGGCAATCTGCGGATTGTTTCCGGTAAAGGATAAAAGTAAAGCAACATGGTTGGCGTCTTTAGTTCGCAGCAAGTAGTGATCGTTAATACCGGTATGGACGGTGCAGGATCGGCCAATGGACTGAAATTTGTATTGGGCAGCCAGACCGGCAGCCTGGGTAATTCCTAAACAATAGATATCGATAAAGGAAGCGTTGTGTAAAAGCGCGCCAGCCTTTTTGACCAGATGGACATTTTGCATCAAGGCTGAATGGCGAATAACGGATTCAAAGAAAGCCGGGAGCACCTCAAGTGTCTGGGCCACAGTCGTATCTGCGCGAAAAGGTGCATCGCTTAGCAGCAAACCCAGTCGATGGGACTGGTCCAGCTCCCGAATTAAGCGGGATTTAAACTCAGGAAAACCGGAAAGACCCAGCTTGTTTAAAAACCGAAAGACACTGGCTTTCGAAGTATACGAGGCATGAGCAAGTTCGGCTGCACTCAGACTGGCTAACTCTTCTGGATGGCCGAGGATATAGTCGGCAATCTGGCAGTCGACGGCCGAGAAGTTTTTTCTCTCCTCAAGAAGTTCGATGATCATAGGTTCAGTATACGAAACATGAAGCAGATTTGAAATCAGGAAATAGGAATAGTCTGTCAATGAACACCCAGGCTCAAGAGCTGGCTGTTCAGAAGGCGCCTATTCGATTTTGAATCATTGGCGGATGCCTGTTTTTAGAGGAAAGCAGAGATTGCGCTGCCTTCATGGATGCTGGCCTGGTTTTGCCTGCCTTTGCCTGCCACTCTTTTTTTATTCATGGGGTTCAGTACGCACAACCCCACCCATTGTCTGGCTATCTGAGCCTGAGTTCTTTTTTCATCCAGGCCAGATCGCTTTGTAAAATGTAAATCGAGCAGCAGCCAGGGGCACAGTCAAAAACAGCATGACCATTGGCATCGATCTGGATGATGTGGTTCTTACGCGAAATATCTTCAAATGTCAGACCGGCATATTCAGGAACCTGGACAGTTTTCGTTTTGGCATCTCCAATGGTAAACAGCACCAGAATCGGATGACTGGAGCGGGCAAGCCAGCATGCTTTCTGTGGATCTTCATCAAACAGGTCTGTGATTGGTCCTGAAAGCAGATGGGATCGGATCCACATCATCTGTTCAAGCAGGGCAACTTTGGGCGAACTGGTTTTGCGCACGCCTTCCAGATCTCCCAGAAAAACACAGGGAACCTGGCAGCGATACAGCAGAATCAGGGCATAGGCCGCCGTTTTAAACCAGTCCATGATCCAGGATTCAAGCGCCTGACCGGGCTGGGTATCATGATTATCGACGAATGCCACCGCATAGTCAGGATGGCTTTCGCTCAATGTGCCATGGAACAGCGTGCGCACATCATACTTGCCGCCTGAGCGGGAACAGTCAAAGAGATGGTAATGCAAAGGCACATCGAACAGTTTCATGCAATGTCTGGAGTCTCGGAGAAAACCTTCCAGCTCATTCAGATTGCCGCTCCAGTATTCCCCAACCGCAAAAGCACCAGCCTGGGTGTTCTGGCGGATATGTGTCAGCCAGCCGTCAAAGAAGGTGGAATCGATGGATTTTACCGCATCAAAGCGAAAACCGTTGAGTCCAAACCGGTTCGTATACCAGACCCCCCAGCGATACAACTCGTCTTTAACCCAGCTCACCGAATGATCGATATCCATGCCCATGATGTAATCAAAGTTTCCGGATTCTTTGGAAACATGATCTGACCAGTGATGCCCATCAAAAAGCAAAATCCAGCGTTCATGGTCCAGAAAACGATCGGAAGCCTTAAAGCAGGATTGGTTCCAGATGAAATCTGAATACATCCCCTTGCGCCCGGGGAAGGTATATCGGGAGTACAGTTCGGTTGTAAACGGTGGGGCGACAGGATGGTTGCGGTCGCTTTCGGACATCGGAGTCACCCGGACCGCTTCCAGTTCATCGCCACCCATCCGGTGATTGAGAATGATATCCGCGATGACCTGAATGTGGCGGTCGGATAAAGCCTTGATGGCAGCCTGATACTGACGGACATTTCCATATTTTGTCCGCACGGATCCTTTCTGGTTGAATTCACCAAGATCATAAGGATCATACAGACCATATCCGACATCTTTCTTGCCTTCACGACCTTTTGCGGCTGGCGGCATCCAGACCATGGTTACCCCCAGTGTTTCCAGGTGAGGGGCAGCCTTTTTCAGGCGGGTATAGGTAAATCCATCGGCTCGGGTATACCATTGAAAATACTGAAGCAAGGTTTCCTTCATAGCAGCTCCTTTTCAGATGGAAGAAAGGCAGGCTGCCGATCTTCTGATCCGTTCTATTCATTTTTGATTCATCTTTTGAATTTGTTTTCCCACTTTATCATTGATTTTTACAGGTTAATGCCAAGCGGATGCATTCCTTGCAATTCTGGTTAAAAGCATCATGCAGGCGGTCTGTAACCGCTTTTGTTTTATTCAAGAATCCAAAAATCCATCCATCGCCAAAAGCGTCGGCAGAGCGGCCATCCGCCCTTACCGCCAGATATGAAAAAAGGCGTGTGATTTCGAGTTCACACGCCATGAAAACAGAATCTGCAAAGCAAAGCTTTGAAAAGAAGAGAACCTATTCAACGGCTTTGAGGGATTCAACCATCTGAATATGGCGCAGACTGTATTTCATGATGAAATTAATCATCAAAGTAAAGAGCATAGTCAGCCCCACCGAATAGGCATAAGACTGCCACAGGATGGTCCGTCCAAAACGAACGGTATCCAGTTCGGCCATGGAGATGATCAGGCCGTGCAGGTAAATTCCCAGCACCAGACCGACCAGACTTCCGATCAGAGCCAGAATAATGGTTTCATTATTGACATAGGCATTGACTTCTTTTTCGGTAAAGCCAAGAACTTTGATTGTCGCAATTTCACGAAGCCGTTCACTGATGTTGACGTTGGACAGATTATACAGCACGACAAACGCCAGCATTGCGGCACAGATAATCAAAACGACAACGACCAGTCTGACGGTATCCAGCATTTCCATGAAGTTTTCCTGCATGCTCGAATAGAAGGTGACTGAACGAACATCCTCATCCGCCATCAGATTTGTCCCCAGATCCGCTTCAAAGTCTGGATCCACGCTTTCATTCTGGAGAAGAATGGTGGCCGAAGGTGTATCTTCGATGCCAAGCTGATCAAACAGGGTCTGGGTAATGAAGATTTCCTGACCGGTGTACTGCTCGAAGATACCAGTCACTTTTACTTTGACTTCCTGTTCGTATTCACTGGTCTTGAAGGTCAGCTCATCCCCAACACCAAGGCCAACACGTTCAGCGGTCTGAACAGAGATCAGAGCCCCATCATCACTCAGATGGTCAAGGGAGTCTTGCGTTTCAGGATGGAACGTGGTGAAGGCTTCATATTTTTCAGGATCTGAAATGATGTTGAGGGTGGCGGAAACATCTTTGCGGCCGTAATGAACAGTAATGGGCAGAGCCTGGTAGGAAATCGTCTGATTGACGCCTTCAACGTCCTGGAGGCGCTGGGCAAGCGCTTCGGCTTCATCCGCATTCATGTAATTTTCCGCTTTGACCATTGCATCGTAATGGCTGATCGCTTCATACTGCCGGGGAATAATATCGGCAAGCGAATCGTTCAGGCCAAACCCGGCCAGTAATAAGGCGGAACAGCCGGAAATTCCAATCACGGTCATGAAGAAGCGCTTCTTATACCGGAAAAGGTTTCGCAGCGTAACTTTCTGCATGAAAGAAAGACGGCGCCAGAACCAGCCCACGCGCTCTAACAGAATGCGTTTACCAGCCTTGGCTGCTTTTGGCCGCATTAACTGAGCTGGAACTTCGCGCATTTCCTTCGAGATGGAAACCCACGTGGCAGCAAGCACAATCAGCGTGACCAGACCGGAAGCCATGAACATGAGCGCCGGCTGGAACTTGAAGTGGATTTCCTCCATGTTATACATCACACCCCAGGAGTTATAGATGATTAATGGGAAGACAACCATGCCCACTGCACAACCCAGAATTGATCCGAGAATCGAAGCCGAGCCGGCATAAAGCATATATTTGGCTGAAATCTGCATCCGGGAATAGCCAAGCGCTTTCAGGGTTCCCATTTCGTTTCGTTCTTCATCGACCATGCGAGTCATCGTCGTCATGCACACCAGTGCAGCGACCAGGAAGAAGAAAACAGGGAAGACAGCCGCAATTCCATCCATACGTTCGGCACAGGCCTGATAGTCACGATAGGAATAGTGGGAGTCCCGGTCGAGCACAATCCATTTGGCCCCCATGACATCGATTTTTTCACGGGCTTTGGCGAGTTGGTCGTGGGCTTCACGGGACTGCTTTTCAAATTCCTTGACGCCCTTGTCATATTCTGCCTGGCCATCCTCAAGCTGCTTTTTGCCATTTTCAAGTTCAGCTTTGGAATCTTCCAGCTTCTTTTCACCGTCTTCGATCTGCTTTTTGGCATCCTCAAGCTGGGCTTTGGCTTCGGGCAGCTGTTGTTGTTTTGCCAGCAGCTGATCACGCTGCTCTTCGAGGCTTGGCAGCTGTTTGACCCCCTCTTCAATTTGCTCGATTGCATCATCGAGCTTGGCCAGATTTTCACGCCCAGCCTCTTCTGAACCACCGATCTGGGCAAGAATTTCATCCCGGTTATCATCAGTGGTCATTTCTGCCTGATTGATGCGGTTCATCAGGCTATTTCGTGATTCGCGCAGGGAAGGGAGCAGCAGGCTGTTTGGATTGAGATTTTCCAGACTGTCGATGCGCTCATTCAGGGAATTGAGCTGATCATACAGCTTGGAAATCGTATCTGACGTTGTATTCAACGTCGGCAGCACGGCCAGAGCAGCGGTGAGCTGGCTACGCTGGTCTTGCAGCTCTTCCAGCTGGGCTTCACCGGCTTTAATCTGGGCAATACCGTCATTGAGCTGGTTCATGCCATCTTCGAGCTGTTTCTTCCCCTCTTCATAGTCTTTCAGGCCGTTTTCGTACTGGGTTTTCGAATCCGCCAGCGTCTGAATCCCTTCGTTGTACTGGCGCAGACCATCGTCGTATTGAGCACGGGCGTCATCGAGTTTCTTTTTGGCCTCATCAAGTTCATGCTGGCCGTCGAGCAGTTTGTCATTGACTTCCTGCTCTTTGGCATCAAGTTCATCGTTGAAGCTCTGAATATCTTTGGCAACCTGATCGTCGGCAATGGATTCAATTCGTTCGAGAACGGGTGTGGTTAGATCAAAGTAGGCATCACTGTATGTATCCAGATCCCGTGCACCCTGAACAATGACATCGGCTTCGGTATAAATATCATTGGCGCGGACATCCTGCGGGACGTAAATAAAGGTATTGACCTGGCCGCTTCCAATTGCTGAGGATCCCAGTTCATAAGACAGATAGTTTGGATTGTAGGCACTGCCTACAACTTTAAAGGTCGTCATTTTCAAAGAATCATCGACGGGCGTCGAGTTTCCCGAATACAGTTCAATGGTATCCCCGATCTGGAAAGTCGATCCCATGATCTTACCCGTTGCGGATGGTCCCTGAATCAGACATTCGCCATCATTTTCCGGCATCCGGCCTTCAACCAGTCTTGGCTTGTTGATTTTCTGGTCCTCCTGATAGGTAATCAGTTTGACAACCAGCTCCTTGGATTCTTTTTTAGCCAGAAAATCACTGGTGTACTGCCCTTGAACGTCTTCGACACCATGAACATCCTTTAAGGCATCCAGGTCACTCTGGTTGATTCCAATCGTGGAATAGACCTGAATATCCTGGAGGTTGTATTTGTCCATGTAGGCATCAGCCGAGTTGGTCATATCCGGCGCGCTGGCCTTGATCCCCGCAAAAAAGGCGACCCCTAAAGCAACAATGAAGAGAATAGACAAATATCGCCCAAGGGTATGGCGGATTTCAACAAACAGGTCCTTAAACAGAATGGGCGGCATCAGTATTCAATCTCCTGTGCACTCATTGGATGTTCATTGATCTCAATGCTTTCAATCTTGCCGGAGCGGACCTTGATGATCTTGTCTCCGATGGGTGTCAAAGCCAGGTTGTGGGTGATGACAACAACTGTGGTCTTTTCTGTTTTACAGATATCCTGCAGTACCTGTAAGACCTGTTTTCCGGTCTTATAATCAAGCGCCCCCGTCGGCTCATCGCAAAGCAGCAGCCGCGGGCTTTTGGCAATGGCACGGGCAATGGCGACACGCTGTTGTTCGCCACCGGAAATCTGAGATGGGAAGTTGAACTTTCGCTCAGAAAGACCAACCGCATCCAGAGTCTGTTCAATATTCTTCGGTGATTTGGAAATCTGACAGGCCAGTTCAACGTTTTCCATGACTGTCAGATTCTGAATCAGGTTGTAAAACTGGAAGACAAATCCGACATCATCGCGTCGGTAGAGAGTGAGCTGCTTATCGTTAAAGCCGCTGACAATCTTATCGCCAACTTTGATCGTTCCCGAGCTGCATGTATCCATGCCACCAAGCAGATTCAGAATGGTCGATTTTCCGGCACCGGAAGCCCCGGCAATAATGACAAATTCACCTTCATCAATGTCAAAACTGACGCCATCAAGGGCATGGATGACGACTTCCCCCATCGCGTAATCCTTGCGGACGTCTTTGAATTCAATAAAACTCATGGTTCCCCCTTTCTTGTTTTGCGTTGACTGCTCACTCTACATAGCCCTAAAAAGAGCGATGAGCTGTCAGTTCTTTTTTGTGTGGTCTTGGATCTGCTTTCGTGCCTTCGTGTCTGTTCGACCAGATTGGCCCATCAAAATGGATCACTCGCTAAATCAGCCGGAATCACAAACGGGGCAGACAGAAGCAGACAGAAGCAGACACAAGCAGATAAAAGAAAAATCAGAAGCTTTCTGTTCGCTGAAAAGAAGATTTCCTGGTTTTCAACCCGACCTGAAAACTGGCAGCCAGAGAAGCAGCCAACAAGAAGATCGCAACCGGGTGCCGATCGAAAGGGCAGCAGGCTGTCTAATGCTTAACAGGCTGAAACCGACAGCAGACAAGCAAAGCGACTATATTTTAGCATTCCAGCAGGGCAAACTCTTCCTCTTTCTGAAATGAATCAGTATACAACAGGGCTGTAAGAAAATGCGGCTGAAATGCCATTTGAAAAATTCCTGCGGCGGGCTGGCTGTTTGGGCGGCGTAAAGAGCAAAAGAGAGGCAAAAAGAGAATGAAAGACTTGCCTAAGGCAACCGAAATGCTCCGTCTTTGGGCATATCGAGTTATCTGTCTGGATTGGAAAGGGAAAGAGGCGATGAAAACGGTGCTCATTTTGGCGCAAAAAGACAGAGCGCCAGGATTCATTTCGAGAGAAAAACATTTGGAATCAAAATGAATGGTTCAAAAGAGATGAAATTGCAGACCGAAAAAGATTGGCAGAGCCATTGAAGCGGTATCAAGATCTGCCTAAGTTGGCAGTTTGGCAGAGATGTTCACCTTTAAAAGATTGCCTGCCCGATAAAGTCGGTGTTTGGCATGTCGTCTGCTATGATGAAAACAGAAAATTATGCATGTCCTTAGACATGTTCAGGAGTGATACAGATGAAAACAAAAGTCGTAACAGATTCCGGAAGCGGCCTGACTCAGAAGCAGGCGGACGCCTTAGGAATCGGTTTCCTTCCATTACAGGTTCTCGTCGATGACCAACAGTATCTTGATGGCGTGAATCTGAATACAGAGATGCTGTATGCCATGTTAGAAGATGGCAAAATGCCGACAACTAGCCAGCCACCTTTACTGCTTGAAGAAGAGCTGTTTGAAGAGTTACTCAAAGAGGGTTACACTGACATTATCGCAATTAATCTTTCAAGCGGACTGTCCAGTACCAATGAGATTGTTCAGGCGACGGCTCAACGTTTAGGCCTCACCGTTCATACGCTGGATATTTATACTACGCTGGCCATTCAGAAATACCTGGCAATTGCAGCCAAACAGCTGCTTGACCAGGGCAAAGACCCAGATGAAATCATCCGTCTGCTTTCAGAAGCCGTGGATAAATCCGAAGGGTATCTGATCGTTGACAACCTGGATCATCTGGCAGCCGGCGGCCGGTTAACTCCGCTTGCCGCAAAACTGGGCGGCCTGCTTAAAATTAAACCTGTTTTGAAAGTGGCTAAATCGACAGAAGGAAAAGTTGATTCCTTCGATAAAGTCCGCACTTTCCACAAAGCTGTTGCTAAAGGCGTAGACCAGGTCAAAAGCGCCCTGCAGCCCGGTGTTGACTATGAATTCTTCATTCTCAATGGCAATGATGATGCCATGGCCCAGAAGACTCGTGAACTGCTCAACGCCATCAGCCCTGACACACCGGTTCATACCATGGATATGTTTCCGGTGATCGCCTCGCATACAGGTTTAGGTTCAATTGGGATCCAGTTTATTCCAAAAATTGAAGGGGTTGACTATGATGAAACTCGCATTTGTAACTGACAGCGGAACCGGATTTTCAAGTGAATTCTGGAAGGAAAGAGGCATTTACTCTTTACCTTTACAGCTGACCATCGGGGACAAAACTTTTTCTGAAGGTGAAAATATCACCTATGCGCAAATCATTGAGAATCTGCATCAGCAGGTTCTGATGAAAACTTCGCTGCCATCGCTTGGCCGGATTGAAGATTTATTTGAACAGATTAAAAAAGATGGCTATGATGGCGTCTTCTGTGTTCCAATCTGCCGCGGCCTTTCGGGCACCCTTGATGCCATGGAGTCGGCTGCCAGCCAGGTCGGCCTGAGCTTTTATGGCTTTGACTGCTACACGACTGCCGTCATCCAGGCTCATTGCATCGAAACTGCCAAAGCCCTGTATGAAGAAGGCAAATCCATTGAAGAAATTATGGCGACCCTGGAAGTCATTGCCAAACATGCCGATACGATTGTGCTTTGTGATGATCTCCAGCATATGAAGCGCGGCGGCCGTCTGACCCCCGCAGCGGCCTTGCTTGGCGGACTGTTAAAAATCAAACCCCTGCTGCATGTCAATGAAAGCACCCATGGCAAGGTTGATGTATTTGATAAGGTCAGGACCATGTCCCGTGCCCAGGACCGCGTTGTAGACCATTTTGAAGAGCTTAACCTGCCGCCCAAAGCGGATATCACGGTTGCTCATGTGGACAGTGAAGAAGCCGCCAAAAAATTTGCGGCCAAATTCCGGGCTAAATATCCCGAAGCGACCATCCGGGTCATTGATCTGGTCAGTGCTGTTGGTATTCATACCGGGCTGAATGCATTGTGTGTAGAAGCCTTTGATCCTGCCGGACGTCCAGTGGATGTTTACACGGCTGACAATTCCATCCAGATCTGAGCACCCGCCTGCTCACAAAACAATGTTTATAGCCTGAACTCCCATCGATTTTATTACTCACTGAATGGACCAGACAATTGATTCCGAAATTTATCTTTTAGATAAGATGGATTTCGGAATTTTTTATTGCCTTTTGGGTTGATTTCGATTTGTTTACATAGTATAATTATAATTATGCAAGTGAGGTCATCCTTATGTACAAAACTCCCGAATCTCCTGTCAAAATCCCTTCTGTCAAAGGAATTAAAAAATACACAAATGGTTATATTTATTACGCTTCTTCTCAGAAATGGGACTCTGCCAATAAACGCCCGATCGATAACCGCAGATGCATTGGAAAACTGGACCCTGATCATGAAGGATGTATGATTCCCAATAAAACTTTTTATGAATTGTTCCCTCAGGAAGCAGAGCTTCCTGAAGCACCGAAACAATCGGATGTTCTGAGTTACGGATCTTATGAAGTTCTTGATCAGGCTGCCAATGCCTGTGGTATTCTCTGTGCCCTCAAGAAAAACTATCCCGATCTGTGGAAAAGCATCCTGGCTTACGCCATTTACATGAACTGTGACCAGAACTCTGCAGCCCAGGGCTTCGATTCATGGTTTTATTCCCATTATTGTGGAATCAACAGTCCAATTTCATCCCAACAAGCCAGTGTGATGTTCCAGGAAATCGGAAAGGATGAGATGGCAATCCGCCAGTTTCAGACTGATTACCGGAAACAGTACATGGAGAACATCCCTCATCCTGGGAAAATGGTGATCGCATTTGATTCAACCAACCAGAACACCTTTTCAAAACAGATAGCCCTGGCAGAATATGGAAAAGCGAAAGTTAATGAAGGACTGCCAGACATCAATCAGGCCATGTTTGTCGATGAAATGACCGGTATTAACCTCTTCTTTGAAACCTTCTACGGCTCTCTGCTCGACAAATCTGAAACTCCTTTTACTCTGGAGAAGGCAGCTGATCTAGGTTTTCAGGACCTGTTTATGGTCATGGACCGTGGATACTGCACGAAAATTGTCGTCAATGCCATCAATAAGATGTGTGAAGAGCAGGACAGCCAATATCATGGAAAAATGGAATTTGCGGTTTCCTGTCCGGACAATTTGAAATTTGTCAAAGATTTAATCAGAGACTATAGCGATGAGGTTGTTGATAACGAATTGAATTATATCTACTCAGAATCTGCTTATGGAAAGTGCTTCCCACTTCAGGAAGCCTTTGACTCTGAATTCTGTCTTTATCTGTTCTACGATCCAATCCGGGCCGCACAGGAAAAACAGGACATTCATGCCAAAGTTCAAGGATTGATGAAAACTGCCTTAAATACGGTCAAGTATTCTGATAAACTGCGCGACCGATATTCAAAATGGCTGATCATCGAGCCGCTGGACAAGACAGATCCAACAACCGGAAGGGGCTATCGTATTCGGCCAAATCAAGAAGCAATTCAGAAAGAAATATCCAAATGTGGTTTATTCGTAGTCCTTTCCAACGCTGAAATGCCTGCCCAAGAGATGCTCAAAATAATTCGTCAGCGTGATAAAAGTGAAAAATGCTTCAGCCGTCTGAAAGACCAGCTTGATATGAGAAAAACAGGATGCCACAACCAGGCGACATTTGAGGGAAAAAACCTGGTCGCATTTGTGGCTTTGGCAATTCGGCAGACTTATTCATGGCTGATCCGGGATATCCTTGCTTCCAGGAGTTCTATGACTGTGGCTTCAAGCATTGGAGAGATGGAGAAGAACCAGATTTACCGACAGGACGATGGACACTGGGCAAAGAAATACGCTCTTACGAAAACTCAGAAAGACATTTATAAGCAGGTTGGATTGACCGAAGCGGAAGTTATACAAAAAGCAGCAGAACTTTGATTCACGAAGCCAAGTTCTGCTGCAAGTAATAAAATGATCGGGAGTTCCGGATTTAACGCCTATCTTTTGTCTATTCGCGCGGCTGGCTGCCATTCTTTTCAGACAGTAGTTTCCAAAGAAGACGAAGTAAAACGATCGCATAGGAAGGTCCAGCCCACACAAGCAACAAAAGAGAAACATTCTGGATAAGCGTCATCAAGATGGGGCTCCAAGATGTGATGTACTGGACCCCAGAAACAACAGGAATCACGAAAGAGACACCTATTGTAATGGCTATATAGCTTACCAAAATGATTTTGGTAAGTCTAAGAATGAATATGATTCTTTTAATTTCAGCATCGAGCATGGTTTCATTCCTGTTAAATTTCAAATACGATATCTTTCGTATAAAGGTTGCCACTCGGGCTAAAGGCTGTCGTTACGAAGTATTGCGCATGATAGGATATTTTTATTGGATCGATGATCTGAGCGGTTTTGTTATATACAGTCAGAGATTGTACTCCACTATTTATCTCAACAAAAATATTATCTATGCTTGAGAAATACCTTAATTGCCAGTTGGAACTATCGACGTAGTAGGTAGCATAGACCCCTAAGTGGACTCCATAAGAATAGCTCTGGGAAACCAACTCCCCGTTCGTAGCGCTGTAAGATTGAGAAAATCTGCTGTATTTTTTTTGATAAGAGTATGGAACCATCCTAGTTTCGTCATTTTTACGAATTTGGGCTTCTGCTTCTTCATAAGAGATGTTTTCGTTAGCAGCAACGCCTTTTACGTACTCCTCATAGGAAAGTTCTTCTTCTGTTCTATATAAAATTGGGGTAGATTCTTCGGCTTTGATAGGAGTAACTCTACCAGGTGCAAACGAGATCGAGAGCCCAAACACAACAAGGAGGACAAATAACTTTTCTGTAATTTTTCCAAACACACTATTCTCCGTTCTTTCTTGATGATTTGACATTGTCTTAAGATGAAGCAAAAAAATTAATTTTATAGGTGCAGAAATTTATGGGATGTTACGCAAATGTAGTTTTAGCGTTAATAGTCTTGATAAATAAACAAGTTCACATCACTCATGTTATTGATTAAATAATCATGCCTAATTCGATATGATTTTACCTATCACATGTTGGGTTATTATCCTTGGCTGTAATTGCTATTGTTGATAATAGTGATTGTAGTTAATCGCACTATTTGCGTAAGAGCCACAAGATCCCACTTTTTATTGTGTAGGAGATACTTTAATGAAAACCAAAATTCTAGAGGCTTACCTTGTACCTCAAGTGTCATTGAAACTGGTGGTTCCATAATTCGTCTCCTCCTTATCTATTAAGAAGACTAAACAACATACGTTACGAAAGTGTTACAGAACATCAATTTTCAAAAGAAATATAGTGCCATTCACTTAAGTGGAGAATATGCCTTTTGAGTCTGGCTAAGGTATTGTTGCCTGAGGAGGCTGTTTTACCAGGCTGCGGATCTGAAGATTAGGCCAAACGAAGTTATTATTCATACCCCCCTCTGGAATAATCTGGAGGAGGGTATTTTTCGGGAGAGTAGAACTACTATCTTCATGAAAAGAGTCTTCTCTTTCAGAGCCAATATGAATCCACAGGCATTGAGTAATGAACGATATTTACTTCGCGAAAAATTAAACGTTTCGAATCTGGTCAGGAATACCAGAAATTAGTTGATGAAAATCATAAGCTGCAATCTAAAGTGGAACGCTGTCAGCTCAGCTATAATCACACCAAAGCTCTGGTGGAAAAGAAAAGCGAACGGATTCGTACTCTTACTCAGGAAAATCGACAGCTGAAAGAGAAGATTCATGATCTTACAGACGAGTGTTCTGCCATTCGACGGGAGGCTGAACATAAGGAAAAAATCTGGATAAACAGCTTCAGACAGCCTATAGTTCCCTGACCAAATCAGATAGTTATGGAAAAGAGGAACACGAAAAGCTCCTGCAGGTAAAAAAAGAACTCAGGATCTGCGTAAAAGTATCTCCCGATAAATCCAGCCTAAGGCAGATAATATAGCGTCTATATTACAGTTATAAGAATCTAATGTTGGTATAAATATAACTTAATTAATGTTCAGGATGCTATTCCTGCAAAAGCATAAAACAGGAATTTATTTTTCTGCCGATCCTATACGCAAAAGCCAAGGAGGTTTTCAAGCGCGCCCTCCAGAAAAAAATAAGCCGGAATCTGATCCCTCGAAAAAAGAGATAAATTCCCGGCTTTTCGTCGTGGCCTGATATAGGGTGTGAACAGTAACGAACAGTAAAACGAGCTGGAAAGTTTGAATGAGACTTCAGTTGCTCATTTTCTATTTTTCTGATAGGATAATTCGGCAAGTCATACTTGCTCTCTGCTTTGTAGAACACAGCGTGTGAAAACAAAGCCAAAAGACCAAAGGGAGGTGTACATAAAATGAAAAAATACGAAGCTATGTACATTGTGAATGCATCTCTGGATGAAGCTCAGTTCGATGCTCTTCAGAAAAGACTGTATGCTCCAATCATCGAAAACGGTGGTTCCATCGACAAAGTGGATGACTGGGGTGTAAAAGATTTCGCTTATGAGATCAATCACATGAAAAAAGGCCACTACGTGGTTATGTACTGCACTGCTGACAACGCAGGAATCGAAGAATTCCAGCGTCTGTGCCGGATCAACAACAGCGTAATCCGCACGATGGTTATTAAAAAAGAAGAAGAAAAGTAGAGGAAGCCAATGAACCGAGTAATGTTAACTGGCCGGCTGACAAAAGATCCTGAACTACGCCGGACTACCAATGGCAATAGTATGGTCCGTTTTACTCTTGCGGTAAACCGTGCCTTTCGCACGCCAGGACAACCGGAGGCAGACTTCCTGTTCTGCGTTGCATTTGGGAAAACAGCTGAAAACGTTGCCCGTTACTTACATAAAGGCTCTTTAATTGGAGTTGAAGGTTCTATTCAGACTGGTTCCTATGTCAACCAGCAGGGCGCGAAGGTCTATACCACGGACATTATGTGTGACCGGGTAGAATTCCTTGAAAGCCGCAGAACTTCCCAGGAATACGGAGCAGATAACGGTTATAACAACAATGGTTATAACAACGGCTACCAGTCCAATCAGGGCTATTCCAATCCTGGCTATAATAACCAGAATCAGGGATACTCCAATCCTGGCTACAACAACAACCAGAATTATGGCGGCGGCTATCAGGACTCTTATCAGTCCGGCTACAATTCCACTTCCAATCCTTACGCGCAGAGCGTAGACAATGGATTTGGCACGCCAGCTTCTGCACCGAAGCCAGAAACACCAAGTTATTCTACACCAGCTTCTTCCAATACCAACGACGAGGATACGTCGAGTTTGTTTGATGATTCTCAGACACTTGATATTTCATCAGACGATTTACCATTCTAGAAAGGGGATCCGACATGGCATTTAAAAAACAGCGCATGGGTCGCAAAAAAGTCTGCTATTTCACTAAAAATAAAATCAAAGAAATCGACTATAAAGACGTTGAACTGTTAAAACGGTTCATCAACGCCAATGGAAAAATCATTCCTAGACGTGTAACTGGCACTCGTGCAAGATACCAGAGACAGCTTGCTACTGCAATCAAGCGTGCAAGACAGATGGCTCTGCTTCCATACGTAGTAGACTAATCTATGTAACTTCAAGGTGGGACGCGATCCCGCCTTTTTTTGTGCCTGCCTGCAGCACGCACAAGCATCGTTCAAATTCGACGAGCATTCAGAAGAAAATTGAAGAGAATTCAAAAAGCGCTCAAAGAGAGTGCAGGAAGAACGCAAAAAAGCCATCTGTTCATACCGGAATCCAGACAACAGAGACAGAGATGTCTGAGAAGCGTGCAACAGATGGCTTGTTTTCATTGTATCGAGTCTGGTCCAGGATGAAAATCTCTTGAAAGTTGAATGCTCCTATTAAATGACCAGATCCAGGATCTGCGCAAATTGATCATTTTGAAACAACGTATCGAACAATCCTGCAAAATCTCCAAAAAGGGCAAAATGGCAGATTTTAGATGGCGGAAGAATCCAGACTGGAATCCAGTTCAGGATCAAGTTTAGCGAGTGGTGTCTCAGCAGCTTCCATGCGCATGGGGTTGCAGACGATCAGTAAACCAAGCGCAAGTCCTGCACTGAGCACATCCGCAATCGCCTGAGCCATCAGGACACCCTGATAGGCCAACAGATTTACGCAGACTATTGCTGCAGCTACAAAGATCACACCCTGACGGCTGATAGATAATAGAAAAGCTGGAATGACTTTTCCGGCCGCCTGAAACAGGATCGTCAAAAGCAGAACAATGCTCGCGAACACCGTGGTGACAACCTGCCAGCGAAGCATCAGAACACCGGTAGAAATCAAAGCGGCATCCTGGACGAATACCTGCATCAAGGGACTGGCAAAAATCCAGATCAAAAGAGTCAGGACCAGGGATACACTACACATGAACCCAAGGCAGAAGTGAATCAGTTTTTTAAGTTCTCTGGACTGATGGGCTCCATACAGATAGCCAAATAAAGGGGCTCCGCCAAACGCAAATCCAACCAGCATCAGCTGGGGGATCATATTGATTTTCAATACGATGCCCATGGCCGCAATCTTGTCGTTGCCATAGGGAAGCAGAAATGTATTCATGATCATAATGGTCAGGCTCTGCATCAGATTGCTCAGCGCAGCACTCAGACCAATGCCAAGAATCTGGCGCAGTTCCTGTTTGTTGACATGGCAGTCAGAAATCTGAATCGACAGACTGTGAGTCTTCTTTTTGAGCAGCCATAAAAAGTAGATCACGCTGCAAAGATATCCAATGATCGTGGCCACCGCTGCACCCATTGCACCAAGACCAAAGACTGAAATCAGGATTGGATCTAAGATGATGTTGATGATGGCTCCAAGGATCGTTCCAATCATCGATTCTGTGGCCAGACCTTCGCAGCGCACAAGATTCTGGTGAATGAAACTGACGATGATAACCGGGGCGCACACTGCCAGAACCATATAATATCCATAAGCATGCGACAGAGTATCTGCGTCAGCCCCCATGGCCTGAAGCATTGCAGAGCCAAAAAGGACCATAAGCAGCGCCAGGACAATGCCAGTGGCAATGGCGATATAAAAACAGAAAGAGCTGATGCGGCGACAGCCTTCCATATTCTTCTCGCCAAGAAGACGCGAGATCAGCATGCTTCCACCCTGGCCAAAAATATTTCCAAAAGCCATTAAAAGCGTAAAGACCGGCGCACAAAGCGAAACTCCTGCAATCAGGTCTGTATCACCTGTCTGCGCGATAAAATACGTATCGGCCAGATTGTAAATCAATGTGACAACCATTCCAAGCACAACCGGAAAAGAGAGCTTGAAATAGCTGCGATATAAATGCTCAGTATCAAATAAAGAATCCATATCCATTCCCTCCAGAATGAATATATCGATTTCCTGCCTGATAGTTTGTGCCCTATGGCACAAAAGAAAGGAAAAGTTGTAGATGAAAGAGATACGCGATCCAGAAAAACTCGAATCTGTCTTTGTCTTACAGAAAGACCATTTCCAGAAACGACCGCCGGTTCTTCGGCTGCTTTCCTTTGAAAAAGGCGAGCTGTTAAATCATCCCCTCAAGCCGCTCAGTCAGTTTCTGATTCTGATCGAGGGCAGTGTATGCATTTATCATCTTTCGCCCGATGGAGCGATGCGCTATCTGACCAGAGCATCATCAGGAACATTATTAGGCGATATGGAGTTCAGCCAAGTCAAAGGCAATGCCTTCTATACGGAGGCAACGGAAGAGGTTCTCTGCCTGGCAATCCCATTTGCCCAAAACCAGGACGTTCTGGAAAATGATCCGGTTTTTCTGCGGTTTGTGCTCAGCCAGATAGCAGGAAAGCTGTCCACTTCTTCCACAATGGATATCGTAGTTCAGACTCTTGAAGAAAAAGTGCTCTTCTACTTGCGGACAATTCAGTCGGATCATGAATTTGCTTCGGTCAATAAAGCCATGCAGGCCCTCAATTGCAGTCGCCGCCAGCTACAGCGCGTTCTCAAAAAACTCTGTGATGAGGGAACACTGATCAAAACCGGCCGCGGTCATTACAGACTTGCTTCTTTTTTATAAGGCGGGCAAATTCATAAACCTGGCCACTCCGCTTTCATCAATCACTCAACGAAACGAAAACAAGCTGCCCGCAAAGACAAACGGGCAGCTTGTTTTCAAGTCAGTCAAAATCAGAAGCAGTAAGTGTGATCAGATCTTCATCGGTAATCTTATCTGATCCAAACAGGCGCGCTGCCTGTCTGCTCATCGCTTTTTCCAGACGCAGCCTGACATAGCGGCCGTTGGCAAAGTCTTTGGGAGGATGAGCGGCGACCTCGTCCAACTCTAGAGCCATTTTTTCTCTGTCTTGCTGGTTAAGCTGATAATCTGCATCCTTGGCCATTTTCTCGAGAATTTCAAAAAGCTGGCTTCCACTGTAGTTTTCAAAATGCAAAAAGGTCGTAAACCGGGAGCGAAGACCCGGATTGGAGTTAAGGAATTTTTCCATCAGGTCCGGATATCCGGCCGCAATCACAACCAGATCATCCCGATTGTCTTCCATTTCCTTGAGCAGGATTTCAATGGCTTCGTGACCAAAGTCTTTTTCGGAAGCGCGGGCAAGACTGTACGCTTCATCGATAAAAAGAATGCCGCCTTTAGCACGTTGAATGAGAGCCTTGGTTTTTTGGGCAGAAGATCCGATATACTCGCCAACCAGATCCGAACGGTCGCATTCGACCAGCTGCCCCTTGGACAGAAAGCCGAGGTCTTTGTAAATCTGGGCCAGAATCCGGGCTGTGGTGGTTTTGCCAGTGCCCGGATTGCCAATAAAGACAAGGTGACGCGCTGTTGGAATGGATTTGAGTCCGCGTGACTGGCGAAGTCTCGAGATTTCAAGCATGGCAGACAGATCGCGGATTTCTGTTTTGACTTGATCAAGACCAATCAGACTGTCCAGTTTGGCCAGCGATTCTTTGAGTTTTTCAGGCTGCGTGCCCAGAACAGGCTTTTCAATATCAGGTTTGGCAATCGGCTGGATCCAACGCTTTAGCCAATCCGTCTGCAAACCATACGTATCGGCAAGAGTCTGAAAAATTTGGGAAAGCAGGTTTTGATTAGTCGGTGGAAAAGTGGGATCTACACTTTGGAAATATTCATCCGCAAAGCGAAAGTCTTCCAGCAAACTGGAGCCAGAAGCCTTAAACACAGCAGGGGAATAGCTGTCGAGGATTTCGTCAACGGGCAGATTTTTTGTTAACAGACAAGATGAAGCAAATCGGTAAACCTCCTGGCGATCATCGGTGCAAAGTCCCGCAAAGCGGACCAGCTCGTCTTCTAATTTGCGCCGCATATTTTCATTGGTCAGCCCGGCCAGAAAGTCACAGGTGCCATAGGCATTCAGGATCAGGTCCTGAAGTTTGGAGTAATCATTCATACGTTCAGTATAGACATCCATCGCCTGCTCTGATTGATATTTCGCACAATAAGGTGGTGATGGTAGATGGAGGGCTTTGTATATGTCGAGTATTTAGTCAGAGGCTGTTTTTTCAATTTGAAGCGTATTGATAAACTCGCTGGAAGTTGATTAGAACCAAACTTTTGTAGTTTTAACTTTATATGGTCAGATTTCTTCTTTTTTCGACCGCCTTACTCCAAACAGGAATACCGCCAGTAAAATTACAATCAAGAAGACATATCCAGCAAATTTCAGATCTTGAGTCAAATAAGAGAATCCTCCTCCACGTCTGATTTGAAAGATTCCGTAGATCATAGTAATCATGATCTCAATGGCGACTGAACTGATCAGCATCCGACGGTTGAGGTGAACAACAAGCATTTCCCGAGTTTTTCTGGATAC
This sequence comes from uncultured Allobaculum sp., assembly GCA_910579655.1. Lineage (GTDB taxonomy): Bacteria > Bacillota_I > Bacilli_A > Erysipelotrichales > Erysipelotrichaceae > Allobaculum. The sequence goes on from CAJTVE010000006.1 coordinate 66,348, forward strand.
CCCGACCCTCCTGAAAAGATATAGATAGTCGTTTGCTTTTTCTTTGGCGATAATCCTCGATATCTGTAAAATAACCAGAAGAACTGAAAGTAAAATTAACCCGGAAAACAGATTTAATATAATTTTAGTCTGGTAAATCCTCTGTGTGTGCTCATTGTTGGAGGCAAAATTACGAAAAACCAGCTTATTTTCACTTGCCAGTTTGGATAATCGAATTTCTACCGGTACCTTATTTCGAATATCTTTCAGATCAAGCTCAATGCTGTCTACTTCATCGCCGCTCATAATCAATCCATAGATAAATAAAGGATTGAACTCTCGAAACAGTTCTGGACTGCAGCTTCTCAGAATCCCAGTCACTGGGACTTGATATTGTCTGCCGTCCTTTTCCAGAGTAATGAGGTCCTGAAGCTGGATGGAATCATCAATGGTGCCATCTACAGCCGCACTTAAACCATAAGCGACATCCTTGTTAACCATTCTCATTTTAGGAAGATAAATAATCGCTTCTTTTCCTTGCTTCCATTTCTCCCAGTCCACTTCACCTTCCAAGTCAGCTTTTTTGAGCAGTTCTAATGCTCTCGAATCTCCAATCACATTGATTGACGAATATAGCTCTGTCTGACCATCCTCCGCGGTAAATACATATAAATGGCGACTTGGATCGAGTCGCTGCTCCTCAGTATTGTATAAAAGCGACTTTTGAATGTTGTCCCACGACATTTTCATATCATGGCGCATTCTTGATTCCAATCTGATTTCAACATCAGTCCAGTTGCCCAGATCATTCAAGACGTGATCGGGAATAGGGTCTAATGTACAGAAATGGCTGACAGGATCAGCTTTAGGCATCCCTTCAATTCTATAGTCAATATCAGGGTTGTTCAGGAACAGAATTGACTGCACGATTTGACCTCCAAAATAAAGCAGACCGGTCTGTAAAAGAACCAGACAGAAAATCTGCAGCCGATAGGTCCATTTCTGCTGGCTGAAAAAACGTCTGGATGCTTC
>CAJTVE010000007.1 GCA_910579655.1 uncultured Allobaculum sp.
GAAAGTCCTTTGCCCGCCAGTCCAGAAAGATCCAGGCCCATCTGGAATGCCTGATCAACGAAGAAATCGCTTTGGTCCTGAAGACAGACCAGAATATCGGTCATATTGTAATGGAAGATCTGGATATCCGAGGGGCGGCCAGCAAGTATAAGCGAATGAACCGCCTGCTTTCGGAATGGATGTATGGCGTCCTGCAGGAGAGAATCGAATACAAAGCCGGCCTGAAGGAGATCGGAGTCTCGTATGTCAATCAGGCCTACAGTTCCCAGTACTGCCACATCTGCGGAGCAAAAGTTACCCGCGACAAATCAGCTCATGAAAAGGCGTTTTGTCCTGTACACAAAGAAATGAACGCCGATATCAATGCGGCGTCCAATCTTGTATGGATTTATGAGAATCATCCGGAAATCACCAAATGGACTCCCCGAGAGAGCATTAAGAAGCTTTATGAAGAGAGAATCGAGCAGTTAAAGAATCAGCAGGAAACAAAACAAGAAACAAAACAAGAAGTAAAACAAGAAGTAAAACAAGTAACCAGTCAAGTAACACCATAACTCCCTAACTAACCAAGTAAACAAATGAATAGACAGCCATAATGACTGTCCGAGCTTTCATCAAGCCCGGCCGGAGCTGTTTTGTGAAATCTTCGGGTTTCTTAAAACTCAGGCCTGTACCGCGCCGGACGGGCTTTGAGGGGGACCAATTCTGCGAGATTGGGGTATGCCCCTTAAAATTACAAGCTGTACTTTCCCCGGAAAGTGCGGTGCGTAAAGCGGGACTTAGATAAGATTGAAGATTCAGAGTGGAGTCCAAAAGACAAGGCTTTGGATCACCATTCAATTTAACCCTTCGACCGCCGGCTAATGCCGAACACTGTTCGCAGGCAGGAGTGAGTACATTTTATCCCTCCAAGGACAAATTCTACTCATTTATTGAAGGGTTTCACAGTCAATTCAGAAAACGAAACGAAATCATGGCTTTAACGAAGAACATGTCTGTAAAGATAGAGTTTATAAAGAGATATCGTAAAGAGATATTGTAAAGAGACGTCATAAGAAAGCGAGGAAAAGAAGATGCTGCTGAGTGATAAATTCTGCCTGACTGATTTTTCAGAATCGGAACAGATCGTCGTCAATTATTTGATGGAACAGGGAGAAGCCGTTCGCAACAGGACGACCAAGGAAATCGCCCAGGCGACGTTTACCTCTCCATCCACTCTGATTCGGATCGCCCACAAAATGGGATTTGATGGCTGGGTGAGCCTGCGGGAGGAGTGGCTGAAGGAAAAGAACTATCTGGATACAGTCAATCTGGATGTTGATGCCAACATTCCCTTCAACACCCAGAACTCACAGATTGAAATTGCCCGCAATCTTGCCTTGCTGGAGCAGAATGCCTTGCAGGATACGCTGAATCTTCTGGACAGTGACCAGCTGTTTCAGGCGGTCACCAGGATGGATCATGCGCAGACCCTTTATATTCTGACAGACCCCTTCAATCAGGCCGCTTTACAGTCATTCCAGCTGAACATGCAGCGCCTGCATCGCAGTGTCGTGCTGACCAATTGTCCGGCAACTTCGGCCTATATTGCCACAAAACAGGACTGCATCCTGATCATTTCCTATTCAGGCGAACTGGAAATTCTCAAAGAGTGTGTGGCGATTGTCAAAGAACGGGGACTGTCCTATATCTCGATTACAGGCCTTGGAGATAACTCGATTGAACAGGATGCAGCCGTGGCCCTGCGAATCTGCACCCGCGAAAAACTGACGGACAAAATTGCCAATTTTACCGTTAATATTGCGCTGACGTATCTGATGGACGTGTTGTTTGGCTGCATTTACCAGAAAAACTTTGAGTCCAATCTGTCCAGACGACAGGAGATCGGCCGAATCCTGGAAAAAGACCGACGCCTGAGCTCTCTGGCGGCCCTGGATCGGGAAGCGTAATGCAATAACAGAATGCCTGCTTATGAAATGGGACAGGCATTTTTTGCTGACAAGAAGAAAGGACCATGCAAAGTGGATTGAGCAGCCAAAGAACAGAAAAGCACCTTCCAGATCCAAACGTACCCATGTCAAGGACTGAAATGGACTTCAAAATCAAGAACAAAAAAGCGTATTCGCAAGAGAACAAACGGATTTTAACAGAACTGAAAGAGAGCAAAAGGAGCGGATGGAAAGAAAAGAGGCAAAAGGGAGGATTCGAAAAAAAGAAGGAGAATCAGACAGTTCACAAACAAACAAAGTATTTGCATTTTTTAATTATAGAATTCGAAGCTTTTTTAAAAAGTACAATGCTAAACTGACTTTATGAACAAACGTCAGGAAAATCTGGTGGAGTTTTTGCTTGAAACGCCCCAGGCTACTATCGAACAGATCGCATCCCGCTTTCAGGTTTCCAGCCGGACAGTGCGCAATGATCTCAAAGAACTGAACCTGTATTTATCCAGCCATAACCTGCTGCCCATTGAAGTCAGCCGGGGCAGGTGTATCTGCGATGAAAGTTTTACGCAGATTCGTGACCTGCTCAATCAGGAGCAGCTGTATACGTTCAAACTGACTGCCCAGGAAAGAATCCAGATTGCCTCCTGCATCCTGGCTGACAGTGAAGGCTATATGACTTTGGCTGATCTGGCAGACCGGCTGATTGTCAGCCGTCAGACCATCATCAAAGATCTGCCGGATATCAAACGTCTTTTAGCGGCATCCAGTCTGGAAGTCGAATCCAAAGCCAATCGTGGACTGCTCGTTCTGGGACTTGAATCCAAAAAACGGACCTTGATCGCAAACACCTACAAGCAGGCTTCGGCGATGGGCCGCAAGTATTTAGGCCATACTCTGGTCGACAGCCATCTGTTAAAGAAGATCGTCTTTGAGCAGGAAAAGCAGTTTGATACCTATCTGACTGATACCTCTTTTGAAGAGCTGGTCCGGTATCTGACTATCGCCGTCTCCTGCATCAAAAATAACCACCTGCTCATGCCCGCTGATGTCAGCCCCCTTCAGAATCGCAGTTATCGCATGGCCCAGGAAATTTTCCACTATGTCAGCCAATATGCGGATCTGGTGGTCAACTCCAATGAAATCCAGGCCCTGAGCGAGGTTCTGGCCAGCTGTCAGTTGATCAGCCGTCCTCCAACGTCTTCCAACTACCTGAAAACCCAGCTGCTGACCCGTCGATTCATTGAAAAACTGTCCATCGATCTGGGAGTCAACCTGAATAAGGACTATGAGTTTTTCGAAAACCTGTCCAATCATGTCCTGTCTGTTCTGACTGGCGAAGAACCGGCCTATCCGGATTCTTCCTTGCTCAGTGATCTGATGGACAGAAATTCCTCAGGTTACCAAAGCTGTCTCGGATAATCTGACTTTCTTTGAACCGCTTGCCAGACGAGAACTGAATGATAATGATCTGGAATACATCACAATCCATGTCCTGACTGCTCTGGAAAAAGCCTCCGCATCTAAAGATCCGCTGCGGGTCATTGTCGTCTGTCAGGCCGGCATTGGCACTTCCCGCTATATTCTCCAGAAACTGCGCCGCTATTTTGATTTTATTCTTTGCGGCACTCTGGCCAGTCATCAGACCGGGCAGCTGGTCAAAGGGGATGCGGATCTGGTCATTTCAACCGTTCCGCTTCCAACCCTGCCCATTGAAACAGTCACAATCTCTCCGATTTTCTCGGATGATGACTACACGAAAGTGGCCAATGCCCAGCGTCAGGTCGCTTTGCATCGGCCAAAACGGGAGAAATTAGGGGATGCCGCCAGTCTTATTGCCCATGTCCAGCCAGTCGTTGAAAAACTGGTTCCGCAAAAAGCCGATGAAGTCAATGCCGCCCTGCGCAAGGTCATCCGGACTTTTTTTGCCACCCCAGATCAGGAGTCGACCGAAGTCTTTGCGCCCTATCTGCATCATTTATTATCCGTGGACCATATCCAGCTTGGTATCGAAGCGGCGGACTGGAAAGATGCCATCCGCAAAGCGGCCGAACCATTGCTCGATCGCAATGCGATTCAGGCTTCCTATATTGAGGCCATGATTCATTCGGTCGAAGAAAACGGACCTTATATTGTCTTTGTCCCCGGCTTTGCGATGCCTCATGAATCTCCGGATACCGGGGCTCTGAAAACTGACCTGCAGCTGATCCGCCTGAAAACACCGGTTAACTTCGATCATGACGAAAACGATCCCGTCCGCTATGTCTGCTGCTTAAGTGCGATTGATCACAATACGCACCTCAAAGCGTTCTTCAACCTGGTTTCCATGCTCCAGAATCCGCAGTTCCTGCCGGATCTTGACAAAGCCCAAACCTCGGAAGCCATTTTGCGCGTCATTGAACAATACGAATATCTGCTCTGACAAATTCCTGCCCAATGGGTGGAAAAGCTTTCCTGTTTTCTGGAACTCTCCGGTTTCCAGAAGGGGGCTTTTCCACTTTTTTTGTACCTGCCTGTTGGCTCCAAAAAGAGAATTATCCAATATAAACTGAAATCATCGATATGTAAAGGCCAAATTGAAATAGTCTAATTCTTTTCGCGCTTTGTGAAGGGGATCAGACCATTTTATTTTCTTTCCCGGTAAGTTGAAAAAGGATGAACTTTTTTCACACATGAAAACGTTTTAGGATATAGGTGTCAAAAGAAAGGACAGAAACAAACCAGAAAGAAATCAAAAAATCAAGGAAGGAGATTTAGAAAATGATCTGGGAAGAATTAGATAAGAATCTGATCTTTCAGAACCTGGAAGCTGAAAAATCAGATGACGTATTTGAAAAGCTGGGTGGTGAATTCATCCGCTATGGATACGCAAAAGACAGCTACATCCGAGCACTGAAGGAAAGAGAAAGCGATTTTCCAACCGGGCTGGACATTGGAGGATTTGGAATTGCGATTCCGCACACCGATATCTCACACGTCAACAAAGATGGGGTAGCGATCGCAAGCCTGAAAAAGCCAGTTCACTTCATCCAGATGGGAACCAACGATGAACCTGTAGATGTCAACCTCGTATTCATGCTCAGCGTCAAGGATCCAGCCAAGCACATGAGCCACCTGCAAAGAATCGTTGAAATCATCCAGGACCAGAGAGTGCTGGAAAAAATCAAAGCCGCTGAGGCCTGTGAAGGGGTCATCAACATCATCAAAGACAAGGAAATCCAACTCGAAACCGCTGCCTGAAAAGCAGATCGACAAACGAAACAAGCAAGCATAAAAACAGAAAAGCACAAAAATAGAAAGACGAAAGAACTAAAGACCCGAAAGAACAAGGGATCAAAGAGATCACTGAAAAACAACACAGCGACCTGGATTGAAGTCCAGAATCAAACATCAAAAAAGACCAGAAGGTCAGGAAAGGGAAAAAACTCATGAAAAAGAAAGTTATCGTTGCATGTGGAGGAGCTGTTGCGACCAGTACGATCGCCGCAAACAAAGTCAAAGAACTCGCGAAAGCCAATGGAATTGATGTTGAAATCTGCCAGATCCGCATTTCCGAAATCGCTTCTAACTTACCAGCTGACTTGATCGTCACGACATCCAAAGTAAAACGCGACTACGGAACCCCGCTGATCACCGGCATGCCATTCATCTCCGGTATCGGCGTAGAGAAAACAAAAGCCAGCATCCTGAAAGTGCTCAAAGGCTAATCTCTAAAACCAGAACTTGAAACAATCATCAAGCATAAAAAATAGAAAGCTAAATCAACAGGCATCAAACCAGCATAAAAAATAGAAAGCCAAATCAATAAGCATCAAACCAGCATAGGAAAAAGAAAAACCGGAAAGGGAATCGAAAGGAAGGTGCTGCCCCCAAAAGAATCAGGCAGAAAACAGGAGGTCTGCCTGATTCTTCACTCCATATTCAGAAACACTTCAACCCGACAGACAAAGAGAAAAAAGAAAACGCCCAGTCCAGGCTGAAAACGGACACGCATAAAAACAGAACATCAACCCAAAACCATCCAGCTATAAGAAATAGAAAGGACATCTTATGGAATTCGTTACAAGTATCTTCCAGTACATCATCGATATGGGCGCTTCCGTTATGCTCCCCATCATGATTATCATCCTCTCCCTTTGTGTGGGAGTAAAACTTGGCAAGGCAGTCCGTTCCGGTCTGATGATCGGTGTCGGATTTGTCGGCTTAGGCTTAATCGTCAATCTGATGAATGACCAGTTAGGCCCCGCTGCGCAGCAGATGAGTGAGCGCTTTGGCTTATCGCTCTCCGTTGTGGATATCGGCTGGCCAGGCATGAGTCCAATTACCTGGACATCCTCCATCGCGATTATCGCCATTCCAATTGCCATCCTGGTCAACCTGATTATGTTAGCTCTGAAATGGACCAAGACAGTCAACATTGATATCTGGAACGTCTGGCACATTACGTTTACCGGCGCTATCGTTTTTGCGGTCACCAACAACTACTGGCTTGGCATTCTGGCTTTAGTCATCCAGGCTATGATCGTCTATAAACTCGGTGATCTCTGGGGACCCATCTGCACCGATTACTTTGAAATTGAAGGACTTACTTCTCCCCACGGAACCAGCGCCTACCTGGCGCCAATCGCCTGCGCTGTGGATCTGGCCATCGAAAAGATTCCAGGTCTGAACAAAATCAACATCACCTCGGAAACACTCCAGGAAAAAGTCGGCGTTTTAGGCGAACCCATCGTCATCGGCTTTCTGCTTGGCGCCATCATCGGGATGCTGGCCGGCTATCCAATCAACTCCAGCCTGATGCTGGGGGTCAATATGTCGGCTGTCATGGTTCTCATGCCAAAGATTGTGAAATGCATCATGGAAGGCTTAATGCCATTATCTGAAAGAGCAAGAGAAATCCTCACCAACAAATTTGGAAATGGTGAATTCTACATCGGTATGGATCCAGCCGTTTTACTTGGCGACTCTCAGGTGGTTACCGCCGGCCTGATCTTCATCCCCATCACTTTGCTGCTGGCAGTCATTCTTCCTGGTAACCGTGTTCTTCCATTCGGTGATTTAGCAACGATCAGCTTCTTTATCGCGATTGCGGTAGGAATCCACAAAGGAAACCTGTTCAGAACGCTGGTCTCCGGAACAGTCATCATGGCCCTGACGCTCTGGATTTGCAACCAGGCCATCGACTGGACAACGGCGCTGGCTGTTTCCACTGGATCCGTATCCGCTGGAAGCCTGGTTGCCGCAATGGACCAGGGTGGAAGCCCTCTGACTTACGTCATCACAAGTTTCTTCAGTGGAACCAACTTTGTTCCAGCCCTGATCATTGGTCTTTTCTACATCGTCTGCATCCTCTGCTCCATTAAAGTTTCCAGAACCCGCAAAGCAGCGATCGAAGCAGCCGAAGAGGAATGGGACGAAGAGGATGATTATGCCCTGGCCGCCGAATAACAAGGCCGCCTGAGTCCAAAAATATTCATTATAAAAACCTGTAAACACAAATTCACTCAGCATCAAAACAAATATTCAAAGATCCATTTCAGTCAGGCCCTGCCAAAAAAATGGGCCTGGCTGCGGGGATCTTTTTGAAAACACTTATATCCAGCTAAAAATAGATATCGTAATAAAAATAGAAAGAAAACAGGACGAATCAGGAGATAGCCTGATCGCATGAAAGTAGAAGGAGATCCTTATGAAAGCAGGAGTAGTATTCGCAAAAAATGATATTCGTTACGTGGACATCGATCGTCCGGAAATCAGCGACGATGAGGTTTTAATCAAAGTCGCTTACACCGGCATCTGTGGAAGTGACGTCCCCCGCGTCAATGGAGATGCCTGTCATTTCTTCCCCAATGTGCTCGGACATGAATTCTCCGGAACTGTTGTTGAAGTCGGAAGCAACGTGACGCACCTGGAAGTTGGGGATCGGGTGGCTGGTGTACCGCTGGTTCCCTGCATGGAATGTGATGACTGCCTGAAAGGCAACTATTCCTTATGCAAGCACTACAGTTTTATCGGCAGCCGCCAGTTTGGAAGCTTTGCCGAATACGTAAAAGTTCCAGCCCGCAATGCTGTGAAGTTCGATGATGAAGTCACCTTTGAACAGGGGGCATTCTTCGAACCAGCAACCGTTGCCCTGCATGGACTGCGCCGACTTGACTACAAGAGCGGCAAGAAAGTGGCCGTCCTTGGCGGGGGAACCATCGGGATGTTCACGGCTCAGTTTGCCAAAATCTTCGGTGCCCAGGAAGTCGTCGTCTTCGATATCCTTGATGAACGCCTGGATCTGGCCCGCCGCCTTGGCTTAGAAGGCATCAACACATCCAAAGAAGGCTGGAAAGAAGAAGCCATGGCTTTAACGGATGGCAAAGGATTCGATTTTGTCTATGAGACCGCCGGCAACGTCGCGACGATCAAGCTTGTCTTTGAACTTTGCGCAAATAAAGGTCAGGCCTGCCTGATCGGAACCCCAACGAAGGAACTTGTCTTCACTGAAGAGCAATGGGAGATGATCAACCGCAAAGAAATGATCCTGACCGGCAGCTGGATGAGCTATTCTCCTGCATTCCCTGGTGATGAATGGACCCTGGTTGCCCACTACTTCAAGACTGGCCAGCTGAAATTTGATGATTCCTTCATCTTCAGGAAAATGCCGCTTGAACACATCTCCGATGCATTTGAAATGTACAAGACCCGCGGTCTGGTCAAAGGGAAAATCCTGATCGACTCCCGCCAGACAGCTTAAACAGCAGTTTCATCAAGCCAATCCCTAAATCCGACGGGTCCAGGTTCTGCCTGCTTCCTGTAAGATTCTGTCCTTCAATTTTATTTCTTACATATAAACCTTTTGTTGATTTCTTTCTTGTCCAGTCAAAATCAACAGGAATGGGCAGAATCTGCATCCTGCGGATGTGTTCAAAAAACAGAAACGAACCGGCAGACAGTCATAGCCGCAAACTTCAAAATTGAAAAAAGTAAAACAGCAGTACGCCACATCAAAACCCAGTGATTTCAGCCCGCTTTTCCATAAAGCAGGAAAAGGGGACTTTACCCGAATAGAAAAAGAGAAAGCATAAAAGAAGAAAGAAGGCACCGTTGATGAACAACCAGCTCAAAAATATCGTAACCAAACAGAAAAATGGGGAGGCCGTAGGCATTTACTCCTGCTGCTCAGCCAATGAAAACGTATTGCGTGCCGCTTTGCAGGCAGCCAAAGATGGAAACTATCCACTGTTAATTGAATCCACCGCAAATCAGGTTGACCAGAATGGCGGCTACACCGGCATGAAGCCAAAAGATTTCAAAGACTTCGTTCTCCGTCTGGCCAGTGAAGTCCAGATTGATCCCAACCAGGTTTATCTTGGCGGCGACCATCTTGGCCCATTAACCGTCACCAGTCTGCCCGAAGTGGAAGCGATGGCTTATGCTGAAAAACTGGTTCATGACTACGTCGAAGCTGGCTTTACCAAGATCCACCTTGATACGTCCATGAAAGTCGCGGATGATGATCCCAATACCCGTCTGAGTGATGAAACGATCGCCAGACGCGGGGCAAGACTGGCCAGAGTGTGCAACGAAGTGTATAAAGAACGCCTCAAACTGTATCCAAATTCCGTTCGCCCTGTCTATGTCATCGGTTCTGAAGTTCCCATTCCAGGCGGTGCGCAGAGTGCAAGTGATGAAATGCAGGTAACCCGCCCCGAAGACTTCAAGGCAACTTACCAGAAATTCCATGAAGCTTTCCTTGAAAATGGCCTGGAAGAGATCTGGGACGATGTGATTGCGATTGTTGTTCAGCCAGGGGTCGAAGAAAAAGATGCCGGCTGCACCGAATACGACCGCGAAAAAGCCAGAGAATTGACGGCAGCTATTCGTGAACCAGAGTTTGAAAAGCTGATTTTCGAAGGCCATTCCACTGACTATCAGACCAAATACAAACTGCGTGAGCTGGTTGAAGATGGCATCGGCATTCTGAAAGTCGGCCCGGGTCTGACTTTTGCCAACCGCGAAGCGATCTATGCTTTAGCCAACATTGAAAAAGAAGATCTCAACATTCCTGAAGAAGAAAAATCCCACTTCATTGAAGCGTTGGATGAAGCCATGGTTGAAGATGAAAAGTACTGGGCCAAACACTATCATGGCAACGAAACCCAGCGCCGCTTCAAACGCAAATATTCGTTCTCTGACCGTTCCCGCTACTATATCGGCCAGTCAAAAGTTCAGGCTGAACTCGATAAACTGGTGATGAATCTGAACTACTACGGCATCAACCTGGCTCTTCTTTCCCAGTTCATGCCAATCCAGTATACAAAAGTTCGTGAAGGCAAGCTTGCAAACAAACCAGAAGCCCTCATCCAGGACCGGATCCGCAATACGATTGACGAATATACCTTTGCAACACAACAGCAGCTTCTCTAATTCAAAGCGGCTGTTAAAAACAGGATGCATTTTCTCGTAAAGAGAGGCATCCTGTTTTATTTGTTTTGCTTTGTTACAGATTTCGAAACGACAAATGGCCCGGATAATAAGGGGATTCGTTTCTCTGAACAGTCCTGGAAAAGGAAAGGCCATCCAGTACGCTTCTGCCTGCCATTCCATACGGATTTTAACAGTTAGTCATTCTTATCTTCCAGAAGCTCTGGATGAACAATTTCATGCAAGGAGTAAAGAAAAAGGTGATCATTTTGGTTTGCCTGAGCAAGGACCTTTTCATCAAAGCCGGATTGCGAAAACAAAATGTAATAAAACTCATGGCTGCTTTGCAAAGGAAGAAGCTTCATTTTCAAATCCAGATATTCTGACCATGAAAAGGGAGCGTTTTTGAACTTGCATTCGCCAACTAAGTATTGACTGCCATCAAAAGAAATTCCAAGAAGATCGATTTCGGTTTCAGCTGTATGGTATCCATCTGGATCATCCTTGCATCTGATGGTTGTTTTTCCTGTCCACCGGCCAATCTTAGCCACCCAGAAAGGGAGTTTTCCCATATCTGAAAGCTTATTTACAAATTGATGGCAGATTTCTTCAAAAATGTATGAACTATATTGATGAAGACCAGGCTTGATGATGTATTGAAGAATGCCGTCTGAACGATGGTCAATCAGGGCAGTAAACTGGGGCTGGCAAAACGCATACCAGAATCTGAAAAACTGATCGGCAAGCCGATAAGAACCACGGTTTTTATTTGCCTTTTGCTTAGGCCCGGCATCAACTGAAAATTCGCGTCGGATCAGTCCTAAATCCTGCAGATTATTCAGGTAAACAGAAGTCTTTGCGGTGTTTTCAATCAAGGCCTTTTGGGAGATGTCATTCACTCTGGTGCATCCAGATGCCACAGCACCTAGAATATCGTTGTAGATGGCGGATTCACGAAGTTCCTGATGAAGAAGGAATTCGGTTTCACTGAAAAGGGCAGATCCTTTCGTCAGAATTCTGGTGAGAATATTATCGTAGAGTCCAAGATCAGGATCAAATTGGTTTAAATAATGCGGGACTCCTCCCAGAACAGAGTAGAGATAGACTTTGTCAAGATCAGAATAGCCAGGAAAGAACTGAATGGCATCATAAAAATTCATGGGTTCCATTTTGTAGATGCCGGTTGCCCTGCCATATAAAGGATTTTTCTGGCCAAGAAGTTCTTTTTCAATGAAACTGATGGAACTGCCACAAAGAATAACCATAATATTTTGGTTTTTAAACTCATGATCCCACAGATTTTGAAGAATTGAAGGGATTTCAGGATTGCCTTTGACCATATACGGAAATTCATCTAAGACCAGAATCCGTTTTTTCTGATCGGAAGAAGAAGTGTGAACAAACGTTCGAAATGCGCTCTCCCAGTCAGAAAAATTGAGGATGAATCCAGAACCGGGAACCGCTTTTTGCATGAGTGTTTGGGAAAATCGTTGAAGCTGGGTGGCGTCTGCGCATTCCGTGCAAGGGAAAAAGACGGCATTTTTATCTTTACAGAATTGAAGAAGTGTTTCGGTTTTTCCAATCCTTCGTCTTCCGTATACGATAATCAATTCGCCAGAAGATTGAGAATATCGGGATTCAAGAAAACTGAGTTCCTGTTTTCTGCCAATAAACATGGTAAAACCTCCTTACTAAATCGTGATTTACTAAATCTAGATTTAGTAAATCACGATTTAGTACTCATGTCAGGTGCAGACTTTGAAAAATTCGGAAATTGCAAAGAAACTGAAGAGAAGAGCCGGCTTCGAAAGGCGAGATTTGAAGGAAAAAGAAGATGAACACAGGGCAATGGCAGATCGATCATCCAAGAAGGCAAAAGAAAAAAGACAGACTGGAGAAAACAACCAAAGAAAAGCCGCCCATCCAATGGATGAGCGGCCGGTTGATGATCAGATGCAAGGGGAGTCTTTAAAGCTTTTCTGGAAAGCGGGATCAATCTGACTCGGATGGTGTCTGGGATCCAGGGTGGTTTTCTGGTTCTTTATCGAGTCGGCAGGTTCAATCAGGTCTTTCTGGTAGGCAAGGCGGATCGTACCATCATCTGTATAGATCAGACCGCAGTAGGAAAAACCATGGCTTAAAATCAGATGCTGCATGATGTGATTATCCGGATGCGTATCGATGCGCAGAGAAATCGCTCTGGCTTCGCAGAATTGGAGAATTGCATCAAAGATACCTGGGACTTTGCCAGACGAAGCAATTTTATGGATGGCTCCATATTCCAGATCACTTTTCCACTGGCCCTGCTCAATGATGGCATAGGTAGGATCGGCTCCAAAAATCAGGGAGAACACACCAACGATTTCACCGTCCTGTTCAAGAACATACGATTGATGAAGGTCAATATCGTTTTCAATGGCTGAGGTCAAAGGGCGATTGTCTTTCCATTGATTTGGATTGCCGGTGGCTTTCATCAGCGCACGGGCATGGGCATAAATTGCCTGAATGGCAGCTAGATCAGCAGGGGTGGAATGACGAATCTTCATGGCGTTTTCTCCTTCTCTAACCGGTCAGAATTTCTGTGTGCAGACTCTCTGACCAGACTGGATCCAAAATCAATCAGTCAGATTTAGGTTCAGAAACGATTCTAGAACATTCCCCAAAAAGAGGCAGGCAAACTTTAAAAAATGTCCAATCCAACGAAAAAAGCTTCTGAAAATGGAGACGCGAAATCCCTTTCAGAAGCTTGAAATGTCTGTTGAACAAAGACGATGGATTCAGATCACGGATAAATCTCTGACAATCTTCAGTTCATACGATAAGCAAGGAGACTCCATCCAAATTGCGGTGCAGTTTGGAAAAGCCATTGGCCAATGAAGATGAATAAAGGCTGGAAATCGTCTGTTTATTCTACGCCATCGAAGCAATAGGTGCACAGCTTGCACTTGGGCAGGCCGATGGATTCCACCATGTCATCAAGGCGATGATAGCGCAGGGAGGTGAAGTTTGAACGTCTGCGGATTTCTTCCAGCATCTTGGCATAACGTTCACTGTCCGGGTTGGCATATTCAGCCAGAATTTCGGCACTTGGCTCGCCGCCTTCAAGATCCTGAATCACCCGACGCGTAATCAGATCCAGATCAGAAGTCGAGCGGGAGAAGTTGAGGTACTTGCATCCGTATAAAATTGGCGGGCAGGCCGGGCGGACGTGAACTTCTTTGGCACCGGAGTCATATAAGAACTTGGTTGTATTGCCAAGCTGAGTCCCACGGACGATGGAGTCATCAATCAGCAGCAGACGGCGATCTTTGATCATTTCCTGAACCGGAATCAGTTTCATGGACGCAATGTGATTGCGCTGCGTCTGGCTGACAGGCATAAAGGAACGCGGCCAGGTTGGCGTGTATTTGATAAAAGGCCGGGCGTAAGGAATGCCGGTCGCATTTGAATAGCCGATCGCATGAGCAATTCCCGAATCCGGAACACCGGCAACACAATCTACACAGCCTTTGCCTAAGTTGTCGCGTTTGGCCAGCAGGTTGCCGCAGCGGTTGCGCATCTGTTCAACATTGATGCCTTCATAGGTTGAAGTTGGATAGCCATAGTAAACCCACAAAAAGGAGCAGATTTTCATTTTTTTGCCGGCTCCTTTGAGCACTTCCACCTTTTCTGGGGTGATTTCAACAATTTCACCGGGACCAAGTTCCCCATATGGTTTATAGCCGAGGTTTAAGAAAGAATGACTTTCAAAGGCGCAGCAGTATCCCGAGCCGTCTTCTTTTTTACCCAGAACGATTGGCGTACGGCCGAATTTATCGCGGGCAGCGAGGATGCTGTGGTCTGTCAGCAGCAGCAGGGACAGCGAGCCATCCACAATTTCCTGCAAGTATTTGATGCCTTCCAGAAAAGAATCTTTTGTACAGATTAAAGCAGCCGCCAGTTCGGTTGGATTGACCTCGCCAGTGCTCATTTCATAGAAGTGGTTCATACCGGAATCGAAGCAGAGCTGTTTGAGTTCGGCAATGTTATTGATTTTACCGACAGTCGAAATGGCAAACGAGCCAAGACGGCCATGAATCAGTAAAGGCTGGGATTCGTAGTCGGAAATGCAGCCAATTCCGATGTTGCCTTCAAAGTCATCGAGTTCCCGATCGAATTTTGAACGAAACGGGGTATTTTCGATATTGTGAATGGAACGGACAAAGCCGTTTTCGCCATGAACAGCCAGACCAGCCCGGCGGGTTCCTAAATGCGAATGATAGTCAGTTCCAAAAAACAGATCCAGAATACAGCTGCTTTTTAAAGCAGCACCAAAAAATCCACTCATGATTTTCCTCCTGTTATAGTTCCCTTTGCATCTCTTTGAACGCTTCAGTTCAGAATCGTATTTTATCACCTGCGTCTCATGAACAAAAAAAATCCCCGGCAAACGGGGAGGTGTCATTACAAAATTGTAAAAAACGCAAGGAAATTGCCCGAAACGGGGCTTGCCAAAAGCACTTTACGCAGTGGCTTCTGGACCGGTGTAGTTTTCAATTCCACCGATATCTTCAGCGGCAATTCCACGTTTGGCCAGATCCTCTTTGGCCAGGCCGGCATGGTAGCCAGTCACGCAATATAAGTAGGATCCAGGTTTTATTTCGGCTTCCGGAATTTTTGCAAGAGGGATATTCACAGCGCCAGGGATATGACCTTCGGCATACATTTCAGGCGGACGTACATCAATAATAGGCGTTCCGTCTTCTTTTGCTTTTGCAACATATTCATCAATCGTCATAAGAAATTACCTTCTTTCTGTACGATTATTATAAAAAACGGATCACTCCTTCCTAAGCGGATTGAACGAAAGATCGTACCGGCTTTCAGGCAGGCTGATTGGTGTGATTTATCAATCGGATGAAAATCCTGGTGACTGTGGACTGAGCATGGCAGGGATTTGTGATTGTATTGGAGTCAGGCGAAAGTCTGTCCAAACAGATTTTAAAGTGATAAAGTTTCCCTTCGATCCTTCTTTGTTCTTATCGGGTGCTTCAAGATGCTTTCTTGATGACCACCACAGAGGGGCAGCAGGAGACTGTGGCATTTCAATTTTGCAGGGATTCAACCATGGATAAAATTCACCCCAATCCCCATAGTGAAGGCGGCCTGCCAATTCAACAATGTTTATTCAATGTTTAGAATTTCTGTCGAAAAATCCTATATTCGATCGTTATCATAAAAAAACGGAGGTGATGTTATGAAGTGTCCAAAGTGTGAATACGAAAACCCCTCTGGCGTTCGCTATTGTGTCAAATGCGGTTCGCAGATGATCCCTCCCATTCCACCAGCCAATGGAAAAAATGCTCGTCACCGTCCAAAACGTCAGACCAATACCCATCGCGTTTTAATCGCAGCGCTTTCCATTTTTATGGTTATTGGCGTCGGTATTCTGGCTTTGCTTCTGTTTCTGCCGTCTGGCAGTGGTTCTCAATCTGTTCAGACGGCCGTTGTGCCCGATTTTCCTGAAGAAAACACGGATGTCATCGAAGAGGCCGATCTTCAGGAAGATACAGCCGAGTCTCCGGCAAACAATCTGCCCGGCCGCGATTCCAATGATTTTTCCCAGTACGTCAATCTGAATACCCGCACTGTAAAGATCCCGGAATCGGAACTGACGCTGACTTTTCCTGAATACACGGACTATCTGTTTGACTTTGACCAAAACAATGGTCAGATGATTTTTGAAATCCATACCGCTGACAACATGATTGTCACCATTACCTCATCGAGACTGAACGCTTTGCCGTTTACCAAAAGTGAAGCGGAAACGGCCGACAGTCCGACGATCTACCACACCATTCAGGGGGAAGAAACTGAGTATTACTATATTCTTCAGCCAAACTCCTCGATTGTGACTGGAACCATTATCGACTGCGACAACAACCGTTCAACCAGTGTCAATGTGGTCAGTCAGAGTCTGAATTCAACTCTGGAATCTGACTTCTCGCAGGAAAACAAGAATGATACCAAGGCGGATAAGGAAAACCAGACCTCTGAGGTCTATGCGGGCGGCGATGGCAATTCTGAGATCTCTCAAAATGAAGCCCATCAGTATGCCACCGATTCAGAAAGCGCCGCTCTGGGGACGGACGAAGCGGGTGTCATTATTGAATCTTCCCCGAAATCTGAAAGCTCTTCAACAGAAGATTCAAATGAAGAGGCTTCTTCCCGCCTGGAAACATCCAAGCGTCCGCTTGCAAATGCAGCTTCGATGAAAGTGCTTGAAGATCTGCTTGCTTCTTCCGGCATCCACAATTAGACAAAATCCATCCAGTTGGATTGAATTTCTTCAAAACCAGGACCAGCCGTCCTGGTTTTTAAATGGCAGAAAAACAGGCAAACCAATCGATCTGCGTTACGATGAAGGAGATCCATACAGAAATTAGAAGATGGAAAACAAAAGTCAAAAGAGGACAGAAGTGGAAAAGGCCGAATTCAAAGAGAAGGGAATTCAGCCATCCCTTTGGAAAAGAGTTGCAAAACAGGAAAGAAGGAGATTTATGAATCAGAAAGCAGAGCCTGTGGTTGAAATGGATCAGAAAAATCTGACCCGCCCATCGACAGAAAACCAGACCAGTCAGCAAGAAACTGAGTCCAGTCACAAAAATTTTGATCGCCAGATCCCGATGTTTCTGGGTCCGGGGGCTGTACTCGAGGGAGAGATTCAGTTTGGTGATGACGTAAGTGTCTGGCATAACGCCGTGATCCGGACAGAATCTGCTCCGATCACAATCGGATCGGGTTCTAATATTCAGGACGGTTGTGTACTGCATACAGATCCTGGCTATCCGATCATGATTGGCAAAAATGTCACGATTGGTCATGGAGCCATTGTTCATGGGGCTGTTCTTGAAGATGACTGCCTGATTGGCATGGGAGCTGTCCTTTTAAATGGAGCGCATATTCGCAAAGGAGCCATGGTTGGTGCTGGGGCGGTGGTTGGCGAGGGCAAAGAGATCGGCCCTGGAAAACTTGCTTTAGGCGTGCCCGCCCGCATCATGCGGGATTTGCGGCCAGAAGAAATCGAACAGAACCGCGAGAATGCCCGGCACTATGTCAAACAGGCCCGCATGCGCCTGCATCATATGAAGTAAAAACCAGCCCTCCCATTCCGGCAAGCGCAGACCCAATTCGAGCCGGAAGACAGAAAGCAGAAAAGAACGAGGAAAGACACACGAAATCGACGAATACAACTGCTGAACAAAACTGACGGACACAACTGATAGACAAAACCGACGGATGAAATCGAAAAAAAACTGATCGATCAGGAAGCGTAAAAGGGGACTTTTTCCTTTTGGTCTGTCAGGATAAATACCTTGTTTTATTGAGTCTGAAACGAAAAGCAACAGACAATGGCAACATGATGTGAAAAATGCGATGGATCTGTAGTCCTGTGCGGCTGACCGGGTACAAGAAGGCTGGGATATTTTCTGATCATTTTGAGGAACTTGAACAGAAAAATGAAAGGAAGAGGACCAAGTGGATTCGAAAAGCTCAAACCTTGAAAGACGCTTTGATATAATCTAACGGACACCGCAGACTTTTCGCAGTGGTTATCCTGGAGGAAGAACGATGCTTGAAATTCGAAATGCAAAGCCTGAAGATCTTGAAAGAATCGCACAGGTTGAAGCGGCAAGTTTTCCGGCGGAAGAAGCAGCCGATAAAAAAACTCTGGAAGGACGTCTGAACGTGTATCCCAATCACTTCTGGCTTCTGGAACGGGATGGAAAGCTTGTCAGTATGGTTGATGGTCTTGTCAGCAACAGTGAAGAACTGCTCGATTCGTTCTATGCCGATCCATCACTTCATGATGAAAATGGCAAATGGCAGATGCTGTTTGGCGTGGAGACGGTTCCGGAATTCCGTAAACGCGGATACGCATCGATCCTGATGAAAGAAGTCATCAAGGACTGTGTCAACGACTCCCGCAAGGGAATTATTCTCAACTGCAAAGAAGAATACGTTCCATTTTATGAACGGTTGGGTTTCAAGAAAACCGGAGAGGCCAAGTCCGAGCATGGAGGCAAGCACTGGTACCGCATGATCATGGATCTGGAAAACCGTGAGTAAAATCAGACGACAAGATAAGCGAGACCCAAGTCTCGCTTTTTTGGCGCCCACCACTCTGCCCGACAAGACTGTCCGAATTTTTATGGCGGTAAGGTGCTTCCCAGGCGCTTTTTGTTTCCAGTCTGTTTCAAAGATTCAAAACAAGATTAAAAAGACGAAAGAAAAAATGCCTTCAGCTGGAAAAGTCTGGAAATCCACGATATTTTTCATGACCGGCTGAAATTTATCCTTGAATGTAAGCCAATACATCAAGGCAAAAAGTGAATAAAGAGCTAACGATTTGCCAAGGATTCAAAGAATCCTTCCTCGATCGTAAAAAAACTGGTAACCTTTCATGAATCGTCATTTTGATGACGGTTGAATTTGCTTATAATTACATACATACAAAGGAAAAAGCTATGTCATATTATCAGATTCTGAAACAGAGGCGTCTTGATCTGAATCTGTCCATCCAGGATCTTGCGATCCAGACAAGATTGAAGCCTGAATATATACGTGCTATTGAAGAAAACAACCTGGATATCTTCTCGGATGACTTTTCGTATGTCCGCTACTTTGTCCATGGATATTGTGATGCCATTGGAGTCAACTGGAATCTGATCAAAGATGAAGTTGACGCCAATATCAATGCCTATGCGGCAGCCCGCGACCAGGCCCTTCACCAGGCTCAGGTCAAAATGATGGAATCGATGCCATCCATGACCAGCGGCCGTAAAACCACGAAGGCCAGCCGTAAAAAACGCAAACGCCGTTCGTTATTGAACAGCGCCGGGAAATTGTCCCGATCGATCAGCTGGGGCAGCCAGAATAAGCTTTCCCGTCTGATTTTGATCTGTGCCATCTGTGTGGTTGGCGGACTTGCTTTAGTCAGCTACGTTGGCCAGCAGCGTGCCGCACGTTCTTTAGAAGAACAGAAACAGGCAAGAGCGGATGAGCTTAGAGCGGAAGAGGAAACAACACAGCGTCTGGCTGAGGACCGCAAAAGCCGTCAGGATGACAGCTCAACTCCGGCACAGAACTCGATTACTATTGCGACCACATCAACCAAAGGCGTTTATGATCTCAATGGATTCAATCCGGACAATCCGTCGATTCACATCAGCATTACCCCTGGTAATGCCCAGAAGGTAACGATTCTCTGGAACGATACCCCAGCGTTCTCATCGGAAGTTAAAGAACAGTTTGCCTATGTACTCAACGCCACGACGGATGGCACGCTGACCATTCTCTTTGCCGATGAGCAGTCTCAAAGCAAGCTTTCGATCGATGATCTGGAAATTCCATCGGATTACATTCGCGCCGATGCAAACCACCAGGCAAAACTCCAGTTCAACGTCCACTTCACCAAGCCGTCTTCCGACAGTTCTGCCTCCAGCCAGACAGCCGGCCGGTCCGAAGCGGCTCAGTCTGATCCGAATACCGAACCAGTTGTTCCGGCTGACGAGTATACGGAGCCTGTTTATGAGGATCCTTATACGGACTACACCGAGCCAGGCGGTACATATACAGATCCAGTTTACACAGACCCTGAATATACGGATCCTGGATATACAGACCCTGGATATAGTGATCCAGTCTACACGGATCCGGGAACGGATGAGTTTCCAATGGATCCTCCAGGCCTTGATGATGGATCCGGCGATGTCTATGTGGATGCTGATGGCAACCCGATTACCTGGTAGTTTCCAGTCTGTAAGCACTGGTTTTTGAATCCGGACGGATTCTGCTCTTTGTGAGGAAAAAATGAAAAAAATGAACTTACCCAATAAGCTGACGGTGATGCGAATGGTCATGGTTCCCATCGTCTGGGCCGCTTATCTTCTGATTCCGGCTGACTGGTGTGTGCTCAATGAAGCCACTGGTCTTTCTATGCGCAACGTGATTGTGCTGCTTTTGTTTGTGATTGCTTCTTTAACGGATATGCTGGATGGCAAAATCGCCCGCAGCCGCAATCTGATTACTTCGTTTGGAAAGTTTCTTGATCCAATTGCCGATAAAATGTTAGTCAACACCACATTAATTCTGCTGGTGTATACCCACGAAGCGGCTGTTCTTCCTGTGTTGTTAATGATTGCCCGCGACCTTGTGGTCGATGGTCTGCGCTTTTCGGCCGCCAGCCAGGGAGAAGTTGTTTCTGCCGGTTTTTCTGGCAAACTGAAAACCGTCTTACAGATGGTGGCGATCCCCTTGTTGTTATTGTGCAATTTCCCATTCAACTATCTCCATCTGCCGGTTGCTGAAATTGCCTTATGGGCAGCCGCAGTGGTTTCTCTGTATTCTGGATGGGTTTACTTTGATCAGCTCAAAGACTACGTACTGGAAACCATGTAAGCCGCACACCAAGAAGGTGCAAAATCCGCTAAAACCAACGAAAATGATGAAGCAGCCTGCCAAGTGCGGACTGCTTTTCTTCGTTTGAGGCAGACTTTTTCGTATGATGGAAGCAGAAACTTTTAAAAGCGTCTGGCACCACCCGCTTTTGAAAAAAATGCGAAAAAAATAAAGAAATTTTTAAATAGACATCGATACTGTCACAATATCCTGTATAACTACTGTAGAAATGAAGTGATAGAAAATCAGCGCCGGATCTGTCCATAGATTCAGCGTATAGATGTACAGATAGAAAGGAAGTCATGAAGTATGGCAGCAAAAAAAGCAGAAAAAGAAAAAACAAAGTCCAAGGACGAACTCCTTGCCGGCGTCATTAAAGACATCGAAAAAGAATACGGAAAAGGATCCATCATGAAACTGGGAGATCGGGCTGGGGTTGACGTTGAACCGATTCCTTCCGGATCCCTTTTGTTAGACAAGGCCTTAGGCATTGGCGGCTACCCCAAAGGCCGCATTATTGAAATTTATGGTCCAGAATCTTCCGGTAAAACCACTCTGGCTTTACACGCCATTGCGGAAGTCCAGAAGCGCGGCGGCCGGGCAGCCTTTATTGATGCGGAAAACGCCATTGACCCAGTTTACGCCAAACATCTTGGTGTAAACATTGATGAACTGATTCTCTCTCAGCCGGATTCTGGTGAACAGGGTCTGAACATCATGTTGATGCTGATTGAAAGCGGCGCCGTGGATCTGGTTGTTGTCGACTCTGTAGCCGCTCTTGTCCCCCAGGTCGAACTCGATGGGGAAATGGGGGAAATGCAGGTCGGAGCGCAGGCGCGTATGATGTCCAAAGCCATGCGTAAACTTTCCGGTATGATGAACCAGAACGACTGCACCGCAATCTTTATCAACCAGCTCCGCTTAAAAGTCGGTGTGATGTATGGTAACCCGGAAACTACTCCTGGTGGATATGCCCTGAAATTCTACGCTTCTGTTCGCATTGAAATCCGTAAGAGCGAAGTCGTGAAAAACGGTACCGAAATCGTCGGAAATAAAGTCAACGTCAAGATTGTTAAAAACAAGGTGGCCGCCCCATTTAGAAAATGCCAGCTTGAAATCACCTATGGCCAGGGTCTGAGTGCTCTTTCTGAACTGGTGGATCTGGCTGTTGAATATGACGTCATCAAGAAATCCGGTTCCTGGTATTCCTATCAGGGAGATAAGATCGGTCAGGGTAAGGAAGCTGCTAAGGAATTCCTGAAAAACAACGAACCGATGCGTACCGAAATCGAAGGCAAAGTTCAGCAGTTGATCCGTGGATCGAACTTAAGCGATGACATTGATGCTGACGATCTGGCCAAGGAAAAAGAAGAGCTCGATTTAAATGATGAAATCGAAGCGGATTTTGAAAATATCGATCTCGAGACCGGCGAAATTATCGAAGAGTAATTCGAAAAGTCAAAGAAAAGCAATCAACCAGTCATTTATAAAAGTGGCTGGTTTTTCTTTTGGATGTCTGAAACTTTTGACCGATTTCACAAATGACTCCCAAAGAAACAACTAAAAATAATCCAAATCTCCCAATATCGCCGTGATTGTCGCCTGGAGTGGCTATAATAGACAAAATGCCTGAAAGAAGGCGGATGATTGTGGCCCGCCTGAACAGAAAGAAGGAAAGAAAAATGGCCCGATTGAATCACGACGCCTATCCCGTTCTTGACCATACATCTCTGGTCAGTCCGGTGGTCTTTGTGGTCGATATGGTCAATGGATTTGTCAAAGAAGGGGCTCTGGCAGATCCGGCGATCGCCAAGTGTATTGCCCCGATTGAAACGCTGCTCAAAAGCTGCACCCCGGTTCAGACGATTTTTGTCAATGATACCCATGAACCGGATGCCGCCGAGTTTGCCAGTTTTCCCCCGCATTGCCTCAAGGGCAGTCAGGAAGCGCAGGTTGTCGATGAATTGCAGCCTTATGTAACCACCGTTCTGGAAAAGAATGCCATCAGTGCTGCGATGGCCCCTGGGTTTTTCGAACTGCTCGCAAATCTTCCTGAAAAGGCAGATCTGATTGTCACTGGATGCTGCACGGATCTTTGCGTCCTTCAGCTCGCCCTGCCTTTACAGGCCTGGATCAATCAGAACAATCGCAAAGGCATGCGCGTTATCTTACCAGTCGACTGTGTGGAGACGTATGGAATTCCGGGCGTTCATGAAGCGCAAAGCTGGAATGAAATGGCCCTGGCCAATATGGCAGCCAATGGCATTGAAGTCGTCAGCTCCATTCAATGACGCCCAAAGCCGGCATGGGCAGCCAGTCTGCTTCGGTTTGGGCAGACCAGCAAAGGTCGAAGGAACAAACCGGAGAAAATCAAACAGAATCACCCTTAAAACCGTTCAGATCCCGCCGGCAGGCCAAGAAAAAGGATCTGATCAAAAAGAAGAAGAGAGCATAGGTTAGAAAGGACCGGCCTCATAGAACAAGCATGAAAGATGGACGTAACTTATCCCTGGTCATGGATTTTTATGAACTGACCATGAGCCAGGTATACATGAACAATCACAAAGATGAAGAAGTCGTTTTCGACCTGTTTTACCGTCGCAACCCGGATAATGGCGGATTTGCGATTTTCGCAGGACTGAATCAGATTATCGAATACATTCAGGATCTGCACTTTGATCCTGAGCAGATTGAATATCTACGCTCGCTGCATCAGTTCTCCGATGAATTTCTCGATTACCTGGCCGATTTCCGCTTTACAGGCGATATCTGGTCTGTGCCGGAAGGAACACCAGTTTTCCCGTATGAGCCATTGATTAAGGTCAGGGCCCCGCTGATCCAGGCCCAGCTGGTTGAAACGGCGATGCTTCTGGCCATCAACCACCAGACATTGATCGCAACCAAAGCCCGCCGCATTGTGCAGGCCGCCAAAGGCAAGGCGGTCATGGAATTTGGCGCCCGCCGGGCTCATAACTTTGACTCTTCCATTGAAGGCGCCAGAGCCGCTTATATTGCCGGCGTGGCAGGCAGTGCCACAACGGAAGCCGGCATGAAATTTGGCATTCCAGTTCTTGGAACCATGGCGCACAGTTTTGTGCAAAGCTTTGAGACTGAATACGATGCCTTCCTTGAATATGCCAAGACCTATCCGCAGGCATGCACTGTTTTGATCGATACGTACAACACCCTGAAATCCGGTCTGGAAAATGCGATCCGGGTTGCAAAAGAATATCTCGAACCCAATGGCTACCGTCTGAAAGGTGTCCGTATTGATTCAGGCGATATGGCCTATCTTTCCAAGAAGATCCGCCGCCGTCTCGATGAAGAGGGTATGCAGGACTGTGCCATCGTTGTATCCAACTCGCTCGATGAATATCTGATTGAATCCCTCGTGGATCGCCAGGGGGCAAAAATCGATTCCTATGGGGTTGGTGAAAACATGATTGTTTCCAAAAACTCACCAGTCTTTGGTGCCGTGTATAAAATGTCGGCGCTTGAAGAAGATGGCCAGATGATTCCAAAGATCAAAATCTCGGAAAACGAAGAAAAGATCACCAATCCGGGCGACAAGACCGTATATCGGATTTACAATCTGGAAGATGGCAAGGCCATTGCGGATCTGATCACGCTGGCGGAGGAAGTCATCGATCCGCATCAGGACCTGACGGTTTACCATCCAATGAACAAATGGAAAAACAAGGTCATTGAGGCTGACACATATGAAGTGCGTGAGCTGATGGTGCCAATCTTCCAGAATGGCGAACTTGTCTATAAAGAACCATCCCTGGTGGGGATCCGGGATTATTGTGCCCGTGAACAGGAAACGCTCTGGGATGAAATCAAGCGTTTCTCCAACCCTCAGGAATACTATGTCGACCTCTCGGAAAAGCTGCTTGATCTCAAACTGGACATGATCCAGCAAAATCGCTAGAACTCAAAACAGGCCAGATTCCCAAATGAGAATCTGACCTGTTTTTTTGCGCAGGATGTTTAGGCGCATGATGTTTAAAGGAAAGTATGCAAGCGTAGATGACTTCTAAGTTCAGTCAACCGGACTGTGAGGATTGCCTGAGCGCATACAGCTTTTGATAAATCGTATACAGGGACTGGTAATCAAAGACAGACTCAGCCTGATCTTTGGCCATTTGAAGAAAGAAGGATGCGATGTAGATTTCATTGCGTTTGATCATCTGATCAGAAAACCGCAGTGCCTGTTTGATAAATACGGATGGCTTGTGGAAAATAAGCGTTTCCATCAGCATGATCGATTCATGCAGGCCGGTAATCAGTTTTCGAAACGGCTTATAAGGTTCGATCGCCTGTTTACAATCCTCTTGGCGATTAAGCTGGTACAGGCAGTATGTTTTGAAAATACAGTTGCTTGCAGGATTGAATTCAAGTTCGGACTCGATTTTTTCTATCAAATCCAGACTCTCTTCGTATCGCCCAAGCATTAAGCTGCACCAGACTCTGTTTTCAAGATTGATATCGTCCAGAAAGAAGAGTCCGAGGTTGTGCATAGATTCTGTGCATTCAACCAGTTTCTGGTTGGCCAGCTCGTATTCACCAATCGAAATAAAATAGATGGCTTCCAGCCTGTCCAGATTAAACAGACGCTGATAGTTCCGGTCGTTATTGAGTTCATTGCGGACAATAGGGATCAGTTTATAGGCTTGCATAGGATGATGAAGGAAGACCTGATTTTTCAATTGAAAATACCGGGCAATCGGGTTGAGGTATCGCTCATCATTGCTTTCAGGAGACATGGAATTCAGGTTGTTTAAATAAGACAGAGAGGTCTTGAAATCACGCAGGCTATTGTAGTAGATCCCACAGATCAGATTGATGACATCTTTTATAAATGGCGGAAGAACTGGATAGGCATCAAGAAGCGTATCGATTCGGTCTTTGAGGCCGTCGATGAGTCGGACGGTCTGTTCGTTCTGGTAGGTAGAAACCAGAACCAGTGCTTCAAGTGTTAGAAGGTAATAAAAGCGATCATCATAATCGGACAAGTAATCAAAGTGATAATTCTCCAGCTGATTCTCAATCACCGCCAGCTTCGGATCGTTGATGTAATAAAGATATCGAATATACTGATGGATCAAAGACAGGATAGTCTCGACGTCATTGGAATAGTCGAAAGAAAACTCTGTTCCGAATGACCGGAAAGCCTTGGCGATAAAATCGTCGGGTATCGCTTTTTTAAAACGCTCCATATCACTGATCAGACTGGCTTTTTTCCCTGTATCTGATTCGACATTCTGGAGCGAATAGCCGGTTCTCAACCGGACCAGCTTGAATAGTGCTGCCCGGGCCTTTGAAATAGAATCCATGAAAGACCATCCTTTCTTTAAAACAATGCGAAGATCGAAAACTTCAATGTCATTCCATTAAGCTTCGGTGTTGGAAACTGTTTATGCGAATTTTCGCATAAGATGTCGAACTCGGATTTAGGGACCTGAAGCACAATCTTGATTCAAAATCTATTCCGGCCAGAAAGTATGATCTGGCTGCCCCGAAAATCCAGGCCAGGATGACGATCCATACTCTCTGCTTTGTTTTCAGAAACAAGCCGAATTCATGATTGATCCGGTGGAGGTTCGTCAAAGCAAAAGGAATTGACCAGCAGTATTGATTTATGCGTCCTCTTATAAGGGTCGCTTAGATATGAATCCCCGATCAATAGGCTATTGGTTTTCTTTATATAACGCAGAAATGATGGCTGCCTGTAGGGGGGATTTCTTGCTGTTTCTAAGGGACTCCTTAGAAATAAGATCTAATGGATAATCATCGAAACTGCTTTATATAAAATGTGTAGCGAATTTATCTATTGGAAATTAATATTCAGCGGTTCCTAAGCGGTTTATTTTCATTTGTCAACTCTATTTTTTTTACGAAATAAATCCCATTGTCTTTCCAAATTCACCGAAATAAACTAGATACGTAACTGGTTATTTTGTAAGTTTGTAAACTTATCCTGAAATGAGATCAAAAGTAACTCTATATTCGCGGCTTGAAAGAAAGTGACTTTTTCTTCCTCCATTTTGAATAATAGGGCAATTTCTGTCTTCCCGAAATGGAAAAAGATAAGAAGAGCCGTTCTCTTGGCTCATTTTCTGGAAAATCAGTATATAGACCATTATAGAGCGAGGCAGTTTCCAAGCATTGAACAAGCAAGTCAGCGTTTTTGAACAGAGTATGGACGGAAATAGATCGGTGCTGCGTTTTATTCTTTGATTCCCTCGGTGAACAAAGAAAAAAGAGTCTTTACATGAATCAAAACTGATCAAACCCAAAGCAGATGATGAAAAACGTTGGATATCTTACCATGCGCCAGCCATTTGGAAAATATGTTGAGTCCCGTACGTCGGCATATTTATAGTTCTCTTAGGCGAAGGCGCGAATACTCTATACTTTATATAAAGTACTTTTATTATATTTCAGACGTTAGTACTTCCCGTAAAAAAGCCCAAAATAGTATGTAGAGCCACTTTTGGTATTCTCTTAGGTTTATGATTGTCTGATCAAATTCAAACAAAACCCGGAATTCATATTGGCATCATGTTCAAATCTTTACTGTTGGTGCTGAATTTCGGGTTTCGTTTTTTAAAAATTGAATCATAGATGCGCCAGAAAAATGACTTTTGTCTGACGCATCTTGATTTTGAAAGTGAAAAAATATGGATCAATTAGAAACAAAGAAGAGTATACATGCCCAGCCAATTACTGAGGCGGTTTTTATCGAATTTGCCAGCAGCCACCCGCTCAACAACATCTGGCAGAGTCCGATGATGGGCCATATGCAAGAAAGCAAAGGGAAAAAGGTGCTGTATCTGGGCGTTTTTGAAGGCTCTGAATTAATCGGGGCCTCAAGCGTGGTTCTGGAACCAGCCCACTTTGGGAAGTATCATGCCCGGACAATGAGAGGTCCGCTTCTCAATTATGAAGATACAGGCGAAAGCATTGCCGCTCAGTTAAACGCAATCACAAAATTTCTGAAAAAAGAAAAGGTTCTATACTGGACGACGGATGCCTATTGCGTTTACAGCAGACGGGATTTAGATGGCAGAATCAATCCGGCCTTTGAAGTCCGAACGGATTTAGTGGAAGCATTCAGAATGAGTGGAGGGATTCACAGCGGCTTTTCAACCGGAATTGACAATCGTCACGAGCCGCGATGGATGTACATTGTTCCTTTAAAAAATTCAAAAGAAGAAATTCTGCATTCCTTTGAAAGAAAATGCCAGAGAAGTATTTTAAGAGCAAAAGAAAATGATGTAACAGTCCGAGAAGTCAATCAATCGGAATTGCATCTTGTGGATGAGCTTTTGAATCAGGCGGCAAAAAAGCACAACTTTCAATGGCGCGAAGCCAGCTACAACGAAAACTTATGGGAAGCTTTCCATCCGTCAGGGGCTGTTAAATTCCTGATTGCTGAAGTAAATCTGGATCAATTCACCTCTAAAATGGAAGCTTTGATTGCGGAAAACAGACAGAAACTGTCCAAAGTCGAGGAACAGATCCAACAAGTGCCATCAAAAAAGATGGAAAACAGAAGACAGACGCTCAATGAAATCATCATGAGCCAGAATAAACGCTTAGATGAAGTGTCGAAATATAAAACGCAGGGCAAAACGCTGCCCCTGGCAGCGGGAATATTTTTCATCTATGGAAATGAAGTGATCTGTTTGATGAGCGGATATGACGACCAATATGCAGGTTTCTGTGGTCCTTATGCCCTGCACTGGGAAATGATTCAATACTGCCTGAATCATGGATTCAATCGATACAATTTATATGGGATATCTGGTGATTTTTCTTCCTCGGCGATTGATCATGGAGTCTATGATTTCAAGCGGGGCTTTAATGGTGAAGTCTTGGAACTCATGGGAGAATTTCAGTTTCCGGTCGACAGAAAACTGTACAAAGCATTCAAATATCTGAAAGCGGTGAAAACAAAACTCAAATCTTTTTAACAAACCAGCCAGAAATACTCGATAAAATATGAGGAGATCAAAATGAAAACAAAAAATCGCTTTATGGCTATTGCGGCAGGATTCACCTGCCTGTCCCTGTTGGCAGCTGTTCCAGTTACAGCCCAGGACAATGATGAAGCTACTCAGAATATCTATCGTCTGTACAACCGGAATACAGGCGAACATTTTTACACGGCTGCTGCCGAAGAAAAAGATGCATTAACAAAAGCCGGGTGGTTCTATGAAGGAATCGGCTGGATCGGATTGACAACCGGCGATGGAGTTTATCGTCTGTACAATCCAAATGCAAAAGGCGGCGACCATTACTACACTACCAATGCAAAAGAAGCCGATGGCTTATGTAAGCAGGGATGGATTCTCGATAATGATGGCCAGCCTGTCTTCATGTCAGGCGGCGATATCGATCTTTATGTAGCCTACAATCCAAATGCAAGTTCTGGTGCCCATAACTACACCACCAACCGGAATGAGCAAAAGTCTTTGCTTCATGCTGGATGGCTGTATGACCAGGTCGCCTGGAAAGTTGCTGGCCTTGGATCTGTGCTGACTGATCCTGCCATCTTCTACGAAATTGCTGGAAAAGCATTCCAGAATAATGTTTACGATTTTGCCGGCGGACCGGGCGTTACAATGGTCATCAACAGTGATGGAACGTTCAGTGAAACCAATGAAAGGATATCCGCCCAGGGCGGGTTGGAGATCTCCAGATTTACCGGTCAGCTCTCCATGCCTGAAAAAATCGACGATTATACATGGAAAGTTTCTGTTGCCTCGACCAGCATGACTCAGCCCGCTGGCACAACGATTTCTGAGGATGGAAACACAAAACTTGTCGTTGATCCATTTGCGGGATTCTATGGTTCTTCGGAATTCTACATTGCTTCCCCAGACAAACCATTTGAAGACTATCCGGAAATTTTCCAGGCACATGCCAACCCCGTGCCTGATGCTTTCAAGAACAACTTTGGCGATTCCTATATTCTGTACAGTGCAGATGGCGCAACCTGCCTTGGCGTGATGAATCCAGACTGGAATTAGACCGAGACAGACAGACCATTAGTGTTCAGTTTTGAAGCCGGCCTGATCCAGGCGGAAAGCTTTCTGACAGGAGCAGGCACGAAAGGATGGTTCTTCAATATTTGTTCACCTAAGTACGGCTGGAAATCACTGGATTTCCAGCCGTTTTAAAGCAGCTGCTATGAAAACTGCCAAAAGCTGTTTACAGAACCGCCAACTGAAAAAATCCCAGAGAAGTTCTCTGGGAAAAGGTTGAAAACAGAATTCTAAACGATATCCTATTGATCCATTTGGGTGTCGTCTTTGGCCGGCGGGGTAATGCTGCGTGTCGAAAGTCTGCGCAGAGCATGGAAGGAAGCCCGCTCGGTCTTTTTTGGTTTTGGTTTTTGAGCAAAGCCAGCTCGGCTGGTTTCTTTTGATGCGGTTTCAGAAACCTGCCTGGCCGGTTCTTGCTGCGGGGCTGACTGGGAGTTTGGTCTGGCTGCTTTTTCTCTGGAAGGCGATCTATACATCTGTGGCTTGATCTCCCCGCGAAAATAATCCCGGATGATCGGGAAGGCCAGAGATTCATAGGCGCCATCGTATAAGAAGCGATGGTGGGCCCCTTCGAGAAAGACGAGATACTTGTTCGGATTTTCGATCTGCTCAAACATGCGGCGGCTGGATTTGAAGGAAATGACTTCGTCGGCCGTGCCATGCATCATCAGGATCGGGCAGTCAACCTGCAAAATGGATCCCCGATAGCGGGAAACCACATTTAAAAACGCTTTGGTCTGATCGGAACTCATCGATCTGGGATCCTTATGGTCACCAGAAGACATCACTTTTCCTCTTGCTGCTTTCTGGATTTTATTGAAGTCAATCGGATAGAAAGCCGGTGCGGCCAGCAGCAGATCTTCTACCGGGTAAACGGAAGCCAGATAGCTGGCCACAACCCCGCCCATGGAAAAACCGAGCAGATGAATCCTGCGTTTTTCATCGACCGCTTTGCGCAGTCTTGCTTCGCAGCGAAGAATCCAGCTGCGAAAATCGGTATCGGAAAGATCTTCCGGGTTGTAATAAGAAAATGTCCAGACTTCAAAGTCTTGTTTTTCGAGGTAGCTGGCCAAAGGGTCCATCTCATGCTCGGTTTTGCGGCCGAATCCATGGATCGTAATGACCAGGTCTTTTTTATGAAATTTTGGAAATTGGAATCGCATATATCCTTTATATCATTTTAATGACTAAATATTCCTGAAACGATTCTTATCATTCTCTTAATATTCCATCGAAAAATTCACTTTTAAAGGGGAGAAAGCGGATCAGAAAGAGAGAAAACAGAGAGAAGCAGCAAAGTGCAGAAAATCGGCAAATAAAAACGGGCCCATAATTATCCGGTCGTGAGAATTTATCCCGGTGAGAAGTTATGGTATAAAAATCAGTTTAGAGTTTTATAAATCGAGAGTATATAAATAAAAACAAGAAGAAAAAGTTCAGTTTGGGCAAAGAGAGAATTCCGCCTTTATTCCTCAACTATGCAAAAAAGCATAACCAGTAAAAAGGAAATGCGGAATTTTAGCCTTAAATAGCACAAATATCATCTTAAAAAGTTGACATTCCTCATACCTATGGCATACTTACGAAGTCTTAATTTGTGAAAAAGGCATCTTAACAGAAACTTTACTCGAGTAAAATTTTTTGTGTATCTGCCTTTTACTGTAGAGAACCAGTTTGTTAAACTTTAATCGTCAAAGGGAACAGAACTCAAATCGAGTTGTTCCAGAGGACACCAGGGGAAATATTTGAAAGGTAGAGGTAGACAATCATGACCAAGGAACAGGAAAGAATTAAATTGTATCATTTAAACACATCCAACCGGCGCATCCGCTCCAAGATGATGAGAACTCTGAAACTGACCGGTGAGGGCGAATACGACACCGCCAGCAGACTTCTCAAGGAAACAAGAAGAGAGTTTGATCAGATGCGTCAGGAGAATGCAGACCTGCTCGATAACTCTTCATCAGAAGGAAGTCAGGACGTAGAATCCAATTTTGGTTTCACGGAAGTTTTCCATGATTCCGTCATGATGGCCAATCGCCTGCACTCCAAAAACTGCTCTGCAATTAAATTTCACATCTATAATTAGCGATTTACAGACAAAGTTGAAGGCCAGTTTTCATTTTTTTCAAAACGAAAAAGGACTCAATCCGTCTTATTCTTTTCTGGATTGTCATGGTGATCGCAGTCTTTGGATCTGTGTGCGAACCTGGTTTTTCAGCATGGCGATGAAAAGCCTTGGCAGATCGAAGCATAACTTTTACCAGTCAGACAATGGAAATCTGCTGCCGAAGGACTCTGATATAAGGAGTTCTTCTTTTTTTTGCCTGTTTTCATTTATTCAGCCTGGTCTGTCCGTTGCGTCTGGATCTGTTTTGAGACCGCTTTTGTGGAAAGGGATGGCTTCAGCCAGACTGCTGGGATGAGCTTGCAGTTTCAGCTTTCTCCTGTCGAAAACAGAACAAAATACAGGTTCAGATGGATTCGAGAGAAAATGCCGTCAGACAGGAAGAAACGATCCTGCAAAGGAGGGATAGGCGAAAAGCTCTGGTCGATCTTGCACAGACATGAAGACAGTCTGTCTGAAGCCGTACAGATCCACAGGCGGGCTGCAGGCAAGGCAGCCAGCCCAAATGATCAGCCGCAATCGTTGCTGTTCCTGGTGCTTGAATTTTTGCTTCCGGACAAATTCGAATCACCGCACTGCATCTGTTTTTGAATCTTTTCCATCAAGAATACGCCGGCCACCAGGGGAAGAAAGGGCTGGGCAGAGCAGAAAAAGAGAGAGTCAGAAAACAGAATGGAAGGCCATAAGCTGTTTATGCATCTATGCTGAAATCGACAAGTCAGGTGTTCGAAAATGATCTGGCGATTGCGGTTTGTGTATGGTTTATAGAAATAATTTGGTCCTACCACAAAGAGGACGCCCTAAATATACACTATCTGGCCCCAGAATATCGAATCTTTTTACCTGAAAAATTACTTTTTTTGCGAATCTTTGAAATTTCTTCCTCTCTTTTTTCACTTCTTTTGGGCGAACGATGTGTTTATGGCTAATAGGCATGAAGAAAGTGTGTTCACATAAAATTGATACATGTTCATAAAATTAGAATCTGAGTATGATGCCCGAGCGCGATAGTGGAGTAGAAATCGTCTTTTTCGAATCGATTTGTCAGAAAATCATTCGTTTTTTCTGAAAATTCCAGAAAATCAAAAATCTGCGCCTCAATTTGAGTTGTGCTTTGTGGGATTCATGGTAAAGTGAAACCACAAATTGGCAGAGAAAAGAAGAGTAACTGTTCTCGAGAGCAAAGAGAGTTTCTGGCTGGTGGAAAGAAACGTCAAAAGGGCAGTGAACATGGTCTTGGAGCCGCATGATCGATTAACAGACATGACGGGAACGCCCGTTACAGCGTTAGAGTATGCATGTACTTGATGAGGCAGTTTCTGGTGACAGGACTGCGAATTTAGGTGGTAACACGAAGTTTCAGCTTTCGTCCTAATGTGATGAAGGCTTTTTTTATTGTTTAAGGAGGGAATGTTTTGATTCGTTTAGAGCATGTTACCAAAACATTCAAGACAAAAGACGGTGACGTACATGCAGTCAAGGATGTCTCCATTCATGTCCGGGAGGGCATGATCTATGGCATCATCGGATTTTCCGGGGCCGGAAAATCCACCCTGGTCCGCTGCATCAACCTGCTGGAAAGGCCAGACGAGGGAAAAGTCATCTTCGATGGAGAAGATCTCATGGAAGCTTCGCCATCCGCACTTCGAAAAGCAAGGCAGAAAATGGGCATGATCTTTCAGCACTTTAACTTGCTGCCAGCCCTGACAATCTATGACAATATTGCCCTTCCGCTGAAAATGCAGAAAGTGCCCAAAGCGGAAATTGATCGGAAAGTCATGGAACTGCTCGAACTGATTGATCTGGTGGAGCGCAAAGACTCCTACCCCAGTCAGCTGTCTGGCGGCCAGAAACAGCGGGTCGCCATTGCCAGAGCCCTGGTCAATGATCCCAAAGTCCTGCTTTGTGATGAGGCCACTTCGGCTCTTGACCCCCAGACCACACAGACCATTCTGCGCCTGATCAAACGCATCAACAAAGAGCGCGGGATCACGGTTGTGGTCATCACCCACGAAATGTTTGTCGTCAAGGAAATCTGCGACCGGGTAGCGGTCATGGATTCTGGACGCGTGGTGGAAAAAGGCGATATCGTTCCGATTTTCGTTCATCCGGTTGAAGAAATGACGAAAAACTTTATCGCGACTGCATCCAATTCCAACAAAATCGACGAGTTCATCAAGGCTAAACATCCGCTGACTCAGCTTCACAGCGATCAGCAGCTGGCCAGACTCCAGTACGATCAAAGCAATACCGCCGAGGCGATGATCTCGCACATCTCAAGAATGTTTGATGTCGACTGTTCGATTATCTTTGGCAACGTCGAAATTTTGCAGGACGCTCCGATTGGAACTCTGACGGTAATCTTTACCGGGCAGGATGAGCGGATCCGCAAATCCATCGACTACCTGCGCCAGTCAGGTGTAGAAGTGGAGGTGATCAAGCGTGGACACATTGACTAACATTATTCCAAATGTCATTGAACGGGCTGACATGTTCCCGCAGGCGATTATAGATACGCTGACGATGCTGACCGTAACGGGGGTTGTATCGTTTGTGATTGGGTTGCCAATTGCGGTAATCGTAGTGATCACCAAGCCGGAAGGCATCTGTCCCAATCGGATTGTATTCTGGATTCTGGACAAGATCATCAACCTGTTTCGGGCGATCCCGTTTGTCATTTTGATTCCGCTGCTGGTTGGCGTAACGCGCTTTTTCTTCCATACAACCATCGGAATCAAATCCGCTTTCGTTCCGTTGATTGTGGGAACCATTCCATTTGTGGCCAGACAGATGGAATCCGCCATGGAAGAAATTCCAGGAGGAATCGTTGAAGCCAGTATCTCCATGGGCATGAGTCCATGGCAGATTATCAAAAACGTCTATCTGAAACAGAACATCCCCGGCATGATCCGCGGCATGACGATTACCCTGATTGCTGTCATCGGCCAGATTGCGATCGTCGGAACGGTTGGTGCCGGTGGTCTGGGGGACCTTGCCATCCGCTTTGGCTGGCAAAGACAGATGACGGACATTACCTATGTCGTTTTGATTCTGTTATTAATCATCATTTCGGTGATTCAGTTTTTCGGCGACTGGCTGGTCCGAAAAACAACTCATTAGGACCTGTTCTGAACCATCTATCTGTGGTTTGATCCAGACAGCCTGATCCAGGCGTCCAAATCGGGATGGGCGGAAGAATGATTGATGGAATGAGTGCTCTTCATCAGCCCACGACGCAAAGACGGATGGAGAAAGCCTAAACGCCCAGTAAAAAGAAAAAAAGGCCAGACACAAAAGATTTAGAAACTGTATTGAAAAAAAACTGTGTTGAAAAATCTGTAAGAAGAAAACAGACGATAAGAAAAATGGATGCTTCATATCCAAAAAAGAAATCAAATTGAATCAAATTGAAAAGGAGACCTTCTGTTATGAAAAAGACAACTAAACTTGCCGCTGCTGCTGCTTTAACTCTTGGATTATTCGGATGCTCTTCCAGTTCCAGCTCTACTTCTTCCACTGCCGGCTCAACCGCTGCTTCCAGTGCGGCTGCAAGCTCTGCTGCTTCCACATCGAAAGAACAGGTGACTTTAAAAGTCGGTGCAACAACCAGTCCGCATGGTGTCATCCTTGAAGAAGCCAAACCATTACTGGCCGAACAGGGAATTAATCTGGAAATCGTTGAATTCTCCGACTATCCAAACATCAACCCATCGACTTCTGATGGATCTCTTGATGCCAACTACTTCCAGCATTTCCCATATCTGGAAAGCTACAATGAAGACAACAGCCTGAGCGAAGGTGTTGATGGCTACCTCGTTTCCGCTGGCGCTGTTCACTATGAACCATTAGGCATCTACTCTCAGAAACACGACTCTGTTGACGACATCGAAGAAGGTGCGCAGATTGCCATTCCTAACGATGCAACCAACGAAGCCCGCGCACTGTATCTGTTAGAAGACCAGGGCTGGATCACTTTAAAAGATGGTGTATCGCTCTCCACTGCAACTATTTCTGATATTGCAGAAAACCCAAAAAATCTGGATATCGTTGAAATCGCAGCTGACCAGGTTGCTTCCAAACTTCCAGATGTTGACTACGGTGTCCTCAATGGCAACTACGCTCTGACTTCCAATGTAACTGAAGATCTGCTTGTAACTGAAGCTGCTGATTCTGAAGCGGCCAAGACATATGAAAACGTCATCGCCGTCAAAGAAGATCGTAAAGATGATGAAGCCATCAAGAAACTCGTTGAAGTCCTCAAATCCGATGACATCAAAAACTTCATCAAAGAAGAATTCGGTGCTTTCGCCGTTCCTGCTGAATAGGCATCAATCAGTCTGAGTCGCTCCTTCTTGCATCCATCTCTTTATCCCTGTCAGATACAATGATAAGACGATTAGGAGAATTAGAGATAGAGAAGAAAGCCCAGAAACAGGCGCAGTAACCGTCTATTGATTTCCAGACCAGTCTGAATCTACAAGATTCGGGCTGGTTTTTTTGTTCTTTAAAAATTTCAGAGATGGACCTGGCGCTCTGGCCTGTAAAGTTAAACGGATCGATTCTGCCTGCTTATGCCCATATAAATAATATAAGGAAGAAAAGCCCAGAGAATTGGATTGAAACGTCCAGTCATCGCGTATGGACAATCGGATTTTGGCTGCCAGAGAAGACGAATGAAATAAGAGAAATGGAATAAGCGAATGGGTTGGCTGGATAGCGAAGGGAAGGCGAAAGATCGCAAAGAGCCGGGCAGAAAAGAAGTGGTCAAAGACTTGGGTCCTAGAGATCCGATGGCAAAGAACAAAGAGACGACTGTAAAAAAGGGGAAAGTCAGGAAACGGCGGGGAATTCTTACTGGATGATGAAAAAGCCTGACAACGGAAAATGGCGGCCCAGTCTGAAAGGGGATTCATGGCCTCCCGATAAAAGTGTATGAAATCAAAGCATATTTACGGATCAATTCAGACGTCTTAAAAAAAAGAAAAACGTGTCCGGATCTGGTCGCATTTCTGACCGTACTGAATTGTCTGGCAAATCGTGACTGCCGACAGTTCAAATTGTAATCTGATTTTGGATGCAAAAGTTTTTTTGAGACACCAGAATCGTTTGATTATCCAAAAAGAATGGAAAAAGGTTACCATTAGATATGCAGGAAGTAATAA
This sequence comes from uncultured Allobaculum sp., assembly GCA_910579655.1. Classification (GTDB taxonomy): domain Bacteria; phylum Bacillota_I; class Bacilli_A; order Erysipelotrichales; family Erysipelotrichaceae; genus Allobaculum. The sequence goes on from CAJTVE010000007.1 coordinate 37,139, forward strand.
AAAATCCAATAAGGATTATTTAGTATTCTCTGCATCCTTTAAGCGCCTGAACAGACTGTATTCTCTTTCCGTTGCAGAGGCAGACGGTCTTTCTTATCGTTTTCGAGTAGATGTCGGCCAGAGCGTCTTATCTCTCAATTCCGAGAGCAGAGAGATAAACCTTTGCGTAAATTGCGATTTCTATTTCAAAAAGATAAACCGTTTTCAACATGATTCTCAACCCGGAATTCCGCGATTAGAAGTAACTATATAAATATAGAAAGTAATTCTGCCTGAAAAAGGGCGAAAGCCTTCTAAATATATAAAGAAAAAAGCGGATTATGGGGGAAATCGTTCAGGAAGGCAGCCGCAGACCGATGCACAATGATGAAGAAGGAGTACAGGAAAGCGAATGGATGAAAACTCTTTCATCATAACAAAAAATGCAATGATAATCGCAAATAATAATATCATCTTTCGCGGATTGTTCTGATATTCTTAATGTATCAACAGGAGGGCAAATCACATATGGAAATGACATTACGTTGGTACGGACCTGGACATGACAAAATCACTCTCCAGGATATCCGTCAGATCCCTGGTGTAACTGGAGTTATCACAACTCTGTATGACAAAATGCCAGGCGAAGTATGGACTCAGGAAGAGATCCATGACCTGAAAAAAACTGTAGAAGACGCTGGACTGAATCTGTCCGGTATTGAATCTGTAAACGTACACGACGCCATCAAAACTGGTGCGGCTGACCGTGACAAATATATTGATGCTTACATCGAAACACTCGAAAACCTCGGTAAAGAAGACATCCACCTGGTATGCTACAACTTCATGCCTGTTTTCGACTGGACTCGTACTGAACTGGCACGTGTTCTGCCAGATGGTTCGACAGCTCTGGCTTACAACCAGGAAACAATTGACTCGATGAACCCAGAAAAAATGTTCGATTCGATCGCTGGTGATATGAATGGCACTGTAATGCCAGGCTGGGAACCAGAACGTATGGAAAAGATCAAAGATCTGTTCGAAATGTACAAAGATGTAGATGAAGAAAAACTGTTTGACAACCTCGTTTACTTCCTCAATCGCATTATGCCAGTCTGCGAAAAGTATGACATCAACATGGCTATCCACCCAGATGATCCAGCTTGGCCAGTGTTCGGTCTGCCACGGATCATCACCAGCAAAGAAAAAATCCACCGTCTGATGAATGCAGTTGACAACAAACACAACGGTGTAACATTCTGCGCTGGCTCTTATGGAACAAACATCAAAAACGACCTGCCAGATATGATTCGTTCCTTACCAGGACGTATTCACTTCGCACATGTAAGAAACCTGAAGTTCAATTCCTTTGCACCACTGGATTTCGAAGAAGCACCACACGTTTCTCAGTGCGGAACATTCGATATGTATGAAATCATGAAGGCTCTTCATGACATCAATTTCGATGGCCCAATCCGTCCTGACCACGGCCGTATGATCTGGGGCGAAGTTGGTATGCCAGGTTATGGTCTGTATGACCGTGCACTGGGCGCTACTTACCTCGAAGGTCTGTGGGAAGCAATCGAAAAAGAAGAAAAAGCAAAAGCGAAAGAAGAAGCAAACGCTTAGTTCTGGCTTTTGAAAATCCCCCAATGAAATCGGATGACTGCTTTTCTGGACAGAGTTCTGGAATTGTAAATCCAGATCCATCGAGTAAAAGCGGTCCGTTTCATCTCCCCCCAAAACATTCATTTTTCTGATTTGCAGAAATGCAGACTCAGCAAGCGGGCGATCGGGTGCCTGGGTTCATGCCCGGTCCGATCGCTTTGCTTCATCTAAAGGTGGATGGAGTTTCGTTTTTGCAATAAGAAAGAAAAAGTAAAAACAACACAAACAACAAAAACAATCTCGGAATCATTTTTCGACCAGTCTGTCTCTAATCTCTATATCTATTCTCCAGATCGGGATGGGAAGATCGACAGCTGCCCGCCTTTTGTGGGAAATCCAGAGCTGTGTTCACAACTCGTTGCCCAATGGATAGGCAGTGATCTGCTTGTGCCGTCATAGAGGCAAAACAGCGGGTTTCTGATTGCAATCTGTGAGCAGATTTGTGGGCTGGTTTGAGAAAATGAAATCGGGAAATTCCCCTGAAATGGACATTCAATCTAAAATTTTGACGATGCAGAAATGCAGAAAAATCTGTATGCTTTCTCTCGAAGCAAGAGCAGCAGTCCATAGACCAGTTATGCACAGGCTGGTCTGGAAGACGGTCTGTTCTATTCTTCATCGAGATGAAATCAGGATTGAAAGAAACCAGAAAAAGAAGGTAGACAAAATGAAATTATCTAACGAAGGCTTAAAGGACAGAGCTGCCTGGACTTCCAAAGGCTACTCCGTACCTGAATACAACCGTGAAGAAATGATCGTTGCCACCAAAGAAGCTCCAGTATGGATTCACTTCGGTGCTGGTAACCTGTTCAAAGCTTATCAGGCTAACCTGATGAACACTCTGCTCAACAACGGCAAGATCAACAAAGGAATTATCGCTGTTGAAGGCTTTGATAAAGGCATCATCGACGCCTCCCGCGCTCACGATGACTATGCACTGCTGGCAACTTTAAAATCTGATGGAAGCATCGATAAGACTGTAATCGGTTCTATTGCTGAAGTTGTTTTCCTGGATCCAACGGATGAATCCATTATCAACATCTTCACGAACCCATCCTTACAGATGGCCAGTTTCACCATCACTGAAAAAGGATATGCCTTAACAAACGCTGCTGGCGAATATCTGCCTGCTGTAGCTGCTGACTTCACCCGCGCTCCTGAAAAAGCAGAAAGCTACCTGGGTAAAGTGACTGCTCTGCTGTATGACCGTTTCAAAAAGAATGGTGCACCAATCGCTATGGTTTCCATGGATAACTGCTCCCACAACGGCCAGAAGCTGAAAGATGCCATGATGACTTACGTGGATAACTGGGTTAAAAACGGAATCGTTGAACCAGCTTTCCGCGAATATGTAACAAACGAAGAAAAAGTTACGTTCCCATGGACAATGATCGATAAAATTACTCCTCGTCCTGACACAACAGTTGAAGAACTCTTAGCTGCAGATGGACTGGAAGATCTTGACCCAATCAAAACACCAAGAGGAAGCTTCGTGGCTCCATTTGTTAACGCTGAAGAAACCGAATACCTCGTTATCGAAGACAAATTCCCTAACGGTCGTCCAAATCTTGAAGACGCTGGTGTCATTTTCACTGACCGCGAAACTGTAAACAAAGTCGAAAAAATGAAAGTGACGACCTGCCTGAATCCATTACATACATCCCTGGCTGTATTTGGATGCCTGCTCGACTACAAGCTGATCTCCAAGGAAATGGAAAACCCAGATCTCGTCAATATGATCAAGATCATTGGTTACGACGAAGGTCTGCCAGTTGTTGTTAACCCTGGAATCCTCGATCCAAAAGATTTCATTGACACTGTAATCAACGTTCGTTTCGGCAACCCATTCATGCCAGACAGCCCACAGCGTATCGCTACGGATACCAGCCAGAAACTGTCTGTACGTTTCGGTGAAACCATCAAATCCTACGTTGCTGAAGGTCTCGACCTTGGCAAACTGTCCCTGATTCCAATGGTTCAGGCAGGATGGATCCGCTATATCATGGGTATTGATGACAATGGAAATGAATTCGAAGTTTCGGCTGACCCATTACTGGATGAAGTTCGTCCAGTTGTTGCGGACATCAAACTTGGTGACCAGGTCACTGAAGAAAAATTAAGACCAATTCTTTCCAACCAGAAGATTTACGGTGTCGATTTATATGAACTGGGTCTTGCAGACCGTATTGTATCCCTCTTTAACCGCATGATCGCCAAGAAGGGTGCTGTAGCCGAGACTATCCACGAAGAAGTTGAAGCTGCTAAGGCTGCAAACCAGAAATAAGGAAGGTATTCAGACAAATGAACGAAGTTTTAAAACGATTTGAAGAAATTGGGATTATCCCAGTCGTTGTCCTGGACGATGCCAAAGATGCTGTACCTCTTGGTAAAGCTCTTGTCAATGGCGGCCTGCCAGCTGCTGAAGTTACATTCAGAACTGCAGCAGCTAAAGAGTCTATCGCTGCGATGCGCAAAGAATGCCCTGAACTGTTAGTTGGTGCCGGAACTGTTCTGACTCCTGCTATGGTTGATGATGCAATCGAAGCTGGTGCTCAGTTCATCGTAAGCCCAGGCTTCGATAAAGAAGTAACAGAATACTGCATTGAAAAAGGAATTCCTGTAACCCCTGGATGCGCTACCCCAGCTGATGTTCAGGCTTGCTATAGATTAGGACTGAATGTTGTAAAGTTCTTCCCGGCTGAACCTTACGGCGGCCTGAAGACGATCAAAGCGATCGCTGCCCCCTACAACATGATGAAGTTCATGCCTACAGGCGGAATCTCCGAAAAGAACATGGAAGACTACCTGAAGGATGATGTCATTCTTTGCATCGGCGGAAGCTGGATGGTTAAAAAAGATATGATCACAAACGGAGAATTCGACAAAATTGAAGAACTCTGCCGCAAAGCAGCAACTAAAAGAGATGAGGTACGTAAGAATGGCTAAGAAAGATAAAGTTGTTACATTTGGCGAACTGATGCTTCGCCTTGCGCCTGAAGGATACTATCGTTTCGTTCAGGCTGATAAACTGGGCGCAACCTACGGCGGCGGCGAAGCAAACGTAGCAGTATCTCTGGCCAATTATGGTCATGATGCTCACTTCGTAACAAAACTGCCAGAACATGAAATTGGCCAGGCAGCTGTTAACTCTTTACGCAAGTATGGTGTAAACGTTGATGATATCACTCGCGGCGGTGACCGTGTTGGTATCTACTTCCTGGAAAAAGGTGCTTCCCAGCGCCCAAGTAAAGTCATCTACGACCGCGCTGACTCTGCTTTCGCTAAATCTTCTAAAGAAGACTACAACTGGGATGAAATCTTTGAAGATGCAAAATGGTTCCACACAACAGGAATCACTCCAGCTGTAAGCCCAGAAATGGCCGAAATCACTCTGGAAGCTGTTAAAAAAGCGAAAGAACACGGTGTACCTGTCTCTATCGACCTGAACTACCGTAACAAACTGTGGAGTAAAGAAGAAGCTCGCAAAGCAATGTCCGAAATCTGCAAATACGTGGATGTCTGCATTGCGAACGAAGAAGATGCAAAAGACGTATTTGGCATTGAAGCTGCGAATACAGATATCACAAGCGGTGAACTGAACCACGAAGGTTATATCGATGTTGCGAAAAAACTGAAAGACCAGTTCGGTTTTGACAAAGTTGCAATCACTCTGCGTGAGTCCATCAACGCTAACCGCAACCTGTGGTCTGCTATGTTATACGATGGCAAGACTGAAACTCCAGTCTTCTCCAAGAAGTATGACCTGAATATCGTTGACCGTGTAGGTGGCGGTGACTCCTTCGGCGGCGGTCTGATCCATGCTCTGTTAAAGGGGTATGATGATCAGAAAGCGATTGAATATGCTGTCGCTGCTTCTGCTCTGAAACACTCCATCGAAGGCGACTACAACCTCGTCAGCGAAGCTGAAGTTGAAAAACTGGCTGGCGGCGACGCTTCCGGACGCGTTCAGCGCTAGGTTTCATTGATTCATCTTGTTCTGAATGCAGACAGGATCGCCTCCTTTTGATTTGCCTGATCTGATCTTGGTCCTGGCTGGTTCGAATGCCGCCTGCAGGCTTCGAAATTCATGGATTCAGAACGATGATAAGCTCACCAATTGCAAGAAATTGTGATTGGTGAGCTTTTTTTATCTTTGCTTGAATAGATTAATCGAAAAATAAAATATGAATCCTGATTTAGTTTTTTGAGTGGAAAGGTGGAATCCAAGACTATCATTTCTTTTTGAGAACCAAAATATATGCAAATATTTGGCTCTTTTTCGAAATGGAATCATTCCTTATAATTTAATCATCGCAAGTCCGATAAAAATTATCCTGTCTACGTTATTTTTAACAGGGAGGCACGGAATGAAGATTGAATACAGATTGAATACAGATTGAATCTTCTCCAGTCTGAGCCTTTGGTCCAAAAAGTTCGCCTGTTAAATCCGCAGAAGATGATGATATTGGCCTGAAACAAGAAAAAATGGCGAATCAGATTTAATCTGCGCCATTTTTGATGAGATCTGTTTGATCTGATTCTAAAGACCGGAGCGAATCTGAAAGACTTGCGGCTTCTTTTCGTTTCCCAAACAGATCTTTGATCTTTTTGCTCTCTTCAGTTTTCCAAGAAAAAAACTGGTCAGAACTACGAATTTTCGAGCCATCACTCTAATCCCTGAATGGTTGATGATCTTTGCGCGAAGATTAGAAAACACTTCTGTCTGACAGATATCGCTGCACTTCCACCCACGGCAGCATCCAGACTGGCCGGCCAAGTGTTTTTGTATCAGCAGGCAAATAACGAGAAGTCTGCTGTGTGCTTTTCAGTGCAACTCAGCTTCAGGGCGCGCTCCAGTTCAAAAACAGATCTTCCTTTCTAGATCTTGTACTCTGATCAGTCACTCCTTTTTTGTAGAAAATCAATGCGAACGAAGGATTGTGGTTGAATCGTTTCTGAATTTTACCTGTTGCAGATCAATACCCCCTGATCAAGTCAGAACGTCGCAACGGCATGAATCCTTATTCTACGCACAGGCTGCTGGATAAAGTCTGCAGGCGGATTCTGCTTCCTTTGATTTTCCCCAATGACCCCACCCAAACTGCATAGCAATTTGGATGGGGTACTGTTGCTTATTCTATGGACAAGACATTTATACGTCAGTCTCCATAAATGGATGATTGTCTTATAGATGCCGGTTCCATAAGACGTACCTGTTTATTTCTTTCGATAAATGGACAGGTACGTTTTTTTGCTTATCATTTCTGCCTTGATTAGCCAGATTAGCCTGAAAATTAAAAAGAGTCAAAGAGAATCCAGAATGTCCGGAAAGGGGAGAAGCGCAGGACCCTTGCCCCGCTTCACAGTCATTGCCAAATATCCAGACATCCAAAATGGCCCTGAAGCAGCCAAGGTTTTGGAGAATTGGCTCAGGAGGAAATATTATCAATCGCCTGATGCAGCTTCTCGAACTGATACATGACATCATAAAGATTTTGCTTTTCCGCCTCATCAAATCCGGCCTGAATAAAGAAGTCAGCCACCTGGTAGTGCTGCTGCCGGAAAAGTTGGTTGATAAAGGAGAGACACTTACTGAAAAAGGTTTTCTTGCGGCCTTTGACCAGTTCAAGAAGTACATCGATCCCCTTTTGAGAGTTTTTATCCCCCGCGCAGATCTTTCGCAAGGCAAGGAGTTCTTCTTCCTGCTGCCTGTGATCTGTATCTGGATTGAGCCGATATTGGCAATAGGGCCTGAAGATTGCATTACTTCCCGAATCAACAGGACAAATTGCTTCGCGCTGCGCGATCAGATCCAGACATTCTGCAAACCGCCGGGTCATCAGCGCGCACCAGATTCGGTTTTCAAGGATTGTCTTCTGCTCAATTGTCGGATCAATACTGAGAAGGGAAGTCTGCAGATCGCTCAGACTCTTTTCGGCCTGCATGTAGTTTCCTGTCAGCATAAAATAGATGGCTTCTAATTGATCGAGATTGAATAAGCGCCGATAGTTTTTATCTTTGATCAGTTCACTGCGGATAATGGGAATCAGCTGATAGGCACGGGAGGTATCATATTGTTCATTGGCCAGTTTCAAATCCAGATATTTCACCAGTGTAATGACCTGCGAATTGACAGGATCTGAGTAATCCGTCTGCATCTGTCTGATCAGAGAACCAGCACGTTTGAGATCTCGGAGGTAGAGGGCGTGATGAAGACGAATCAGTTTTGAAATGGAATTCAAGGGTGTCGGGAAATACTCATCTACAGCATCGAGCAGTTCCAGTTTATGATCCAGATCTGGATCGTTCCAGCTGGAATTCCCCGATGTTTCATGGCTGATCGCAATGAAACATCCAAGCAATACTCCATAGAAGCTGCCATCATCAAAGCTGTCTGAACGCTTATTGGCAAGCTCTCGATATTCCTCTTCAATGGGAAGATTCGAAGCAAAATCCATATAGTAATGGTTTTGAAAATACCTTTGAATGGTTTGGGACAAAGACGAGACTACTCCATCATTCACCAGTACAAAGTCAGTATTCAACTGCTTTAAAATACTCTGGATCATCTCATCTGAAATCCGTCGTTTCCCCAGTTCCATATCGCAGAGAATACTCGCATTCATGTTCAGAATTCTGGCCATATTCTCAAGACTCAGGCCTCGATCAGTGCGCAACTGTCTGATCAGACAGCCACGGAGTCTGTTTTTTGTTAGATCCAATTTCGATCACCACCTTAAGTATTCGATTTCTGTTTTAACGATGTCTCGAGCAGACCGGAAACAGAAAGGTTAACAGGATGAAACAATCAGCCGGCTGAAAGAATCAACGTGATTTTTCCTCAACTGTCTGATGAAGCTTTTTGAACTGGTACATAATTTCAAACTGATTCTGACTTTCGGCTTCATCAAATCCGGCCTGAATAAAAAACTCTGCCAGCGGATAGTTTTGCTGGCGGATCAACTGGTTAATAAAGGAAAAGCATTTGCTGAAAAAGGTCTTCTTCCGGCCTTTTACAAGTTCAAAGAGGATATCCACGATTTTCTGGGCTGTTTTATCCTCGGTGCACTGTTTCCGAAAGGCCAGAAGTTCTTCTTCCTGGAGTTTATGGTCCGCCTCTGGATGCAGCCGATATTGACAATAGGCTTTGAAAACTGTGTTGCTTGATGAAGGAACAGAATATTCCGTTTCACATTGTTCAATCAGGTCCAGACAATCCTCATAACGATGAGTAACCAGAGTGCACCAGATCCGATTATCAAGAATGGAATATCGGTGAATAGTCAGATGAAGACTTTTAAGGGCAGCCTGCAGATTGCGCAGATTCTGATCGGCCTGGGTATAATTTCCGATTGTCATCAGATAGACTGCTTCTGCCTTATCGAGATTGAACATCCGTCGATAATTCTTATCCCTGGCCAGATCGTTTCGGATTAGCGGGATGAGCCGGTAGGCCCTGGATGGATCACCTTCTAAATTTGCCAGTTTTAAATCCAGATATTTGACAAGGTTTGTGACCTGAGAGCTCACTGGATCTGAATAGTCAGTCTGAATCTGTCTGATCAAAGAATGGGCTTTTTTAAAATTACATTGCTCAACGACATGCAGAAGGCAGACCAGTTTTGAAACGGAATCCAGAGGAGCAGGAAAATGTGAATCTACAGTCTGGAGCAGCTGGAGTTTGGCGTCCAGTTCTGGATCTTCCCATCCAGTTCTTGAAATAACTGATTCATAGCTGACCGTAATGAAGCATCCCAGAAGAAGCAGATAAAAATAACGGTCATCCAGGCAGCCATCGTTTTCGTTGCTCAACTTCTTGTACTGTTCTTCAATCGCAATATTAAGGTCAAAATTCATATAGTAAAAATTTTTAAAATAGAGTTGAATGGTCTCAATCAGAGATGAAAGAGTCCGATCATCAACAAGAGTAAAGTCGACGTTGACAGATTTTAGAATCATCTGGATGTTCTTGTCGGAAATCCGGCGCCTGCCCAGTTCCATATCACAAAGGATACTCGTATTCATTCCAGTATCCTGTGCCAGATTATCCAGACTGAGTCGATGCCGGGTTCGAATCCACCTGATCAGACATCCACGTAAGCTGTTTTTTGCTGAGTCCAAATCAAATTCCTCCTGCATTGGAAACAGAAATTATCAAATGCCCCTTCGGTCGTTGAAACCAAATAAGATACGACTTAAAATTAAATTGAAAAAGGAGCCATCGAAAGGAAATAAAGATCAATTCATTGTTTATGAAACGAATTTTCTCTATCGTCATGAGTTTCTTTCTGGCAGTTGCAGCGGTTGGCGCAATCGATATCGAGCCAAAATATTGCGAAATTCACGAAACGTATGATTATTGCTGGAAACTGGCAGAAGGAAAGCAAGGACCAAATTCAAGTGATGACTGACCCCATGACAGATGAATCCCAGATACCAATAAGGCAGTCATCACTGGGCAGCCATCCATGACATCGGGGTTGGACAGGGTGGTCTGACAAGCTTAACACGCGCGACGCAATATCTGCATGGAATTTTATCCGTTCATCCAGAAAGACTTCGAAGTTTAGTGGTGAAGCGCATGATCAATCGACTCTTTTTGGATTCAGTATCCTCTGATGCTGGCTGTCACAGAAGACTGTCAGCATCTTTTTTTGCCAAGAAATAGTCTCATCTACTTATTGTACGAATATTCTGCAAATAAAAAAGATTTCAGAAAACAAAATGCATTTCTCTTTGCAAAAAGACGGATCCAGCCGTTTCAGAAAACAGAAAACAGCTTTTACAAAATCCTTTGGCTTCTTCATCCAGGATGACTGGCGGATGTTTTGATCTGGTCATTGGACATGAGCAGCCAAAAAAAAGCTTTCTCTTTTGAAAAGCAAATTGTGGCAAGCCACAAAGACGAAAGCAAAGAGAAAGCCGATTCATTCAATTAGAAAACCAATTTATTCATATTCATTTAAAAATGAAGCCTGGAATGACGATAAGCCGCTCGTCCAGCATGAAAAGGAAATGAGCAGTCAGAATTTCCAGAAATTACACAGACATGAACAACCAGAGTCAGAACCGCAGTTTGATGATTCAGACTGTTTTTACTGCCGGATAATTTTGTTTTGTTCCAGGTAGTTTTTGGGGGAAGTCCCATACTCCTTCATAAATGCCCGATAGAAGTTGGAGTAGTTGTTAAAACCAGCCTGTGAACTTGCTTCTGTAATATCTGTTCCAGTGAGCATCAGGGTTCTGGCTACTTCCAGCCGCTTTTTGATAACATACTGGTGCAAGGAAATGCCCATATTGGCTTTAAACAGATGAGAGATGTAGTACTTGGAAACAAAGAACTTGTTGGCAAGATCATCCAGTGACAGATCTTCATCGAGATGAGCCAGGACATGGTTGGTCAGGTTTTCATAGAGGCTGGTTTCCTGAGAAGCCGGTACGGATTCAAGCTGGGCATGAACCAGTTGATTCAGATACAAAAGCAGATCGGCCGCATCGATCTGTGACTGCAGGGCTGATCCAAAGGCTTTGCGGTAAAAGTTTTCCAGAATACGAATCAGCTTGGATTGCAGCATCAGAAAATCAATGGTGCTGACATGGAAGATGGCTGAACTGCCCATGTGCGTGAACATATAGTTAAAGGTGGAGTCGATCGAAGTAAGCTGATCCATCCTTTCTTTACTGATCCACCAGGTAAACCGTCTGTAGGGAATGTCATTATCAATCGGACTCAGAGAGTGCGGGGTGTTGGGTTTGATGACAACGATATCATTGGGCTTGAGAATGGTCTTCTGGTTATCGTGATTGTAGACCACGTTACCTTCCAGAAAAAAGAGAATCTCATAGCCGGTATGACGGTGAGGTTCAACGCGCTGAGGAGCGTCATCTTGATAATAATGGAGTTCAAAGTCCGGATATTCCATCGTCTGATTGCCAGACGAGAAGGGACTGATAAGTTTTTCTTTCACGTCCCTATCATAGCAAAAAATGCAAAGTAAAAATCAATGTGGAGCACAGAAATTCGAGTTTTCCGGCAGTTGTTTCTCTTGCAGAGATGAAATTCCAATCCTCCATTTCTTTTAGAACGCAATGTATGCAGGTGCCGATTCCAAGAAGATGGCGTCGGGACTGACAGGAATGACGAACACTGGAAATTGCAGCATATAAAAAAGCGAGGCCGAAGCCTCGCTTTTCAAGTGATATTCAATTTGAAGGGCAGTCAGATTCTGGACAATTGATTCAGATCAATTGTCCAGAATCTGACTTTGATGAATTTTAAACAGCAGCGCTGCGTTTTTTCAGTTCGTCCTGCATAGCAGCCAGGTTTTTCTTGGACAGTGGGTACCAGAAAATCAGAATCAGAGCGACGAGCAGGTAGCAGACAGCTGGAACACCAGTGGAGATCGCATAAATTCCGTTCACTGTTTCCAGGGACTGAGTCACTGCAGCACCACCAACAGAAGACTGGTAACCGATCCATGTCAGAGCAAAACCACCAAGACCACCAGCAAATGCCTGACCCAGTTTACGTGCGAAAGAGTAAACACCGTATACGGTACCGCCATCGGAAGAACCAGTTTTTAAAGTCTGGTAGTCAATGATGTCGGAGATGAATGCCCATCCCATCAGATTCGTCATACCCGAACCAAGGTTGGCCAGCAGTAAGAGGGCAAGGAAAGCATAAGCATTTTTAATCTTCAGGATGAAGAGCAGGCCATACACCACCGAAGAGAACAGTAAGCCACAGGAAGCAGCTTCTTTTTTACCGAAACGTTTTGTGATCGTACCCGCAAATGGAGCCAGAATCAGAGTGCATCCAGTCATCATCAGACCAGCCAGAGACATGGCGTTAATGTTATTGAAGTAATCCTGGTACAGGTACATGTTCATGGATCCTGCCAGCATGGAAGAAAGCAGCAGCAGGATGGCAGCGACAACGTAGCTGAGCAGAGCACGGTTTGTGAACAGGGATTTCACCAGTTCACCAGTAGACTGCTGTTTCTGTGAAGAACGGTCAATTTCAATTCGTTCGTGAGACCATTTGTAGCATAAGGTATAGCAGATTAAAGCCAGGACAGCGAAGATGCAGGCAACCAGGAATACACGGCCGCCATCCATCACGCTCTGGCCGGCAGCATCCTTGACATAGATAATCTGTGGAGTTAAAGATCCAACAAGAGTACCGGCAAAAGCCGCACCTAAAGAACGGAAGGTGGACAGGGAAGCACGGTGAACAGGGTCATCCGTGATTACAGAAGCCATCGATCCATAAGGGATGTTGATGGAGGTATACATGAAAGAACCCCACAGAATGTATGTAACGAATACATAAACAATTCGGGCAGCCATTGGCAGATGAGCAATCCAGGGAACGAATAACAGTACGCCGGAGCATACAACCGGGATCATCATTCGTTTAATCCAGATGCGATAACGACCATCCGCATGGGCAGCAGCCCGGTCAACGATACGGCCCATGCCGACATCGGTAAAGGCATCCACACAACGGGATGCAAGGAACAGGGTACCAACGATTGCCCCAGGAATTCCCAGAACGTTGGTGTAGAAGATGGTCAGAAAGGAACTGGCCATAATAAAGAAGAAGTCGTTTCCAAAGTCACCGAACATGTAGCCCAGTTTATCTTTCATTCCGAAAGGCTTATGAACAACCCCTGCCTGCGTGTTTGTTTTAGACATTAGTTTTCTCCTCAATCGATAATTTTCTTTCTTTTTATTTTTGGTTTCGTTGGAATCCAGCCTGAAACCAGGCAGGACGCAACAGAATTCATAGTGTTTAAATACATTAGCGTAGCTTTAAAAAACACTAGATAAGGCCATAAACAAGCTGCTCAAAAAAGAGCAGCTGTCTGTGGTCTGCAATGACTATCCAGAGGCTGAGGGAGTGAGTACCCGAAGCGGATAGCATTGCAAAGAAATTGCGATAAAACGAATTACCTGGTGATTACTGAATCACGAATAGATTACTTCTTAACTTTCTGAAGCTCTGCATTCATGTAATTGACCTTCTTGTCAATCAAAGCCTGTTTTTCAGGAGTAATGACTTCTCCACTAAAACCGCCCATCATTGCTAACAGATCAGTCACTTTCTTGGTGCCAAACATTTTGAGCATTGTGACCTTCATAGGCATGTTGGACAGGGAACTCAGTCCATTGGCAAGAATTTCAGTGGATGCTTCGTTATCAAGCAGAGTGTCGATCGTATCCTCCAGGGAATAGAAGTCTGGGTTGATTTCAGTAACAGTTTCTACTTCATCCAGATCCAGGGTGTCAAACCAGTTGGTTACAGCACCGCCATCTGGATCTACAAAGATGTAGCTTTCTTCTGGCTGGTCAACTTTTTCGAAGATGACTTCATCCGTCATGTTTCCGGCTTTGACAGTGAACTTGTTTTCACCCTCTGTTAAAGCAACATCTTTGAAGACAACTACTTTTTGAGCGGGTAAAGCTGCGATCACTGCACCATCTTTCATCAGGGCTACTTCGCCTTCGAGGTTTGTGTATACCTTGATTTCAATGGTATCGGTCGCACGTTTTCTGAAACGTTTGGACGTGATGTGCAGAACTGGCTGATCTGTCCAGTAAGCCTGGTAGATGTAGAATGCATCTTTTTTGGTTTTGCGGTCGAAAGTGACCAGCCCCTTGTTATTACGGCCTTTTACGCCGCCTTCATCACGGGTATCTACACCGAAGTCAAACATGTTCCATACATGAGTTGCCCATAACCAAGGACGTTCGTCGATGATTCTGGCCATGTGTTCATGGTAGGCAGCCTGATACTCTTCGGAATAGTCACCACGGTGAGGATTGTCACCATGGTAAGTGATAATGCCTTCGCATCCGTATTCAGAAAGACCAAGAGCACGGTCAGGATATTCTTCATGGAATTTATCAACCCATGCTTCGTTACCAGTAAATTCGCCGCCATACCAGCCAAAGTAATGGTTATAGGAGAGAATGTCTGTCAGCTGGTTGTGCGGAGAAGTTTTTGGCAGCATGGAAACCTGAGCCATGGTGGTCAAACGAGTTTTGTCCATTTCATGAACAAGATCGTTGAGACCGTTTAACTGACGGAGCAGTTCATCGGATTCACCGGCGATGGTGATTTCGTTGGAAATTCCCCAGGTTACGATCGATGGGTGGTTATAGTTCTGAACGATGAGTTCTTTCATCTGTTCTTTTGCGTTTTCTTCGGCTTCTGGGCCAGCAATCATTGCAGAAATCATTGGGATTTCAGCCCAGAGAACAAAACCGAGCTCATCGCACAGATCATAGAAATCCTGAGCATGCTGGTAGTGAGCAAGACGGATGGTGTTGGCACCGAGTTCTTTGATCAGACGGGCATCTTCAAGATGGTCTTCGAAATCCAGAGCGTTTCCTTTGCCCAGACGGTCCTGGTGGCGGGAAACACCGCGCAATGGAGTCAGAACACCATTGAGGAAGAAACCTTTCTGAGGATCAACATAGAATTCACGAACGCCAATGCGAATAGAAACTTCATCAACGGTCTCGTTGTTTTCTAACAGAGAGCATTCAACGGTGTACAGATAAGGATCTTTGACACCGTTCCAGAGATGTACATTTTCAATGGTCAGGGTCAGTGTATTTTCTTCTTGAGCAGGAACGGTTGTTTGTGCCACAACGTTTCCGTCAGCATCCAGAACTTTAACTTCCAGACGGCTGATTTCCTTTGGATTGGTGATGTAAGCTTTCACGTTTACATCCGCATCGCTGCCGTGAATGTTGGTATCGATTGCGATTCCATTTCCACCGTAGAAATCCAGGTCGAAGTGGCTTGGTTCGACAACCAGCAGGTTCACATTGCGGTAAAGACCACCGTAGAAGGTGAAGTCAGCTGTCTGGGGGTAGATGTGATTGGCAGAGTTGTCAACTTCGGCTACGATTACGTTAGCTTCGCCAAAACCTGTATTGAGCAGATCTGTGATGTCGAAACGGAAAGTAGAGTAGCCGCCTTCGTGACGACCAGCGAGTTTACCATTGACATAGACGTTGGCTGCCGAGTTGGCTCCTTCGAATTCAAGATAAACACGGGAGTCGGCTTTTCTTTCGAAAGCAGGAAGTTCTTTTGTATAGTAGAAGGTTTTGCGGGCGTAGTCTGCACCACCATCCTGGCCATCGAATTTATTCCAGGTGTGGGGCAGATCAACAACAACAGAAGCTTCAGGAGCGACAGAGTAGTTTTCAGGTTTTACCTGGGAGAACTGCCATCCATCGTTGAAATTAAATGTTTCTCTCATGTGGGTTCCTTTCTTTTGGATCATCGCGGCTGACGATCAGTGAAAGTGAAGGCTTACAGCTGATGTCGCCGATGATGTCATCGAATTTGATCATGTGTTTCAGAATCTGATTTCGCTCTGAAAACTTACCCTGTGATGATACCGTTGAAAACGCTTGCTAACGATTGCCAGAATTGCTCGAAAGATTGCATTTTTTGTGCTTGGTTAAAATTTTAATAAATCACAAACCGCAATATTCCACAGTCTCCCACATCTCACATCTGAATTACCCGGTCTGTGGGAAAATAAGGGAGAGCCAGTGTTTTGTCCTGGAAGGGGCTTTTAGAAAAAAATCAGCTATTCGTGTTGTACAAACTTCAGAACGGATTGCATATCTTGAGATTATTCAATCTGTAGTCGATTTAGAACTTATTAAATGATTAAATAAATCATTATTAATTGACTAGAAACAGGAATTATTTGATGCGGGCGATTTTATTGCTTGTTAAAACCGGATTTCGGCGCTGTTCAAGCCCTGTTCATGCAGTCAGAAGCTTTAATAAATCGAGGCAGGAAGGCAGTTAAAAAGAAGAATAGGAATAGATCACAGAATGCATTTTGATAAAAATGAACAGATAGATTGCCATTTTTTTAGATGGGAAAGGGGAAAATGAATGAAAACGGTTGCATAAGGAGAGGGGAAGAGGGAATTGGAAAAAGCTGAGACTCAAGAAGAAGATGGAGAAAAGCAAATGCATCTGCAGGCGTATAGAGGCTGGGCCGGGTTTTGATTGCAGAGTTTGCCTGGCATGGCTTTTCAATCCATTGATCTTTTCGAGGTTTATTCCTGACAGAGTATGACCACGGTCAGATGGTCGAGAGCTTGTGCTGCAGGGCTGGAAACAGCCGTATCGCTTCTTTCAGTCCATTTGGACGAGGTGAAAGAGCACCTGTTGCTTGAAGATATGTGTCTGCCCGATATTCGGTTCTATATTCAGTTAGATACGCGTTCGATTTTAGATGGCTGGTCTGTATGGACCGTTCTTGCCCCCCCACTATGGACTCAAAGGCTCCATGGTGGACAGTTCAGTAAAGGTTCTCAAGAAAACGCTGCGTTTAATGAAGCAGAATTTTTGTTTTGCCTGAGTCCTTGAATTGTGGAAATCGGCCTGGATTGGGGATAATTAAGGCAAGATCAAGGAAGAAAGAGAATTTTGAGATTTAACAAATCATAAGAAACGGTAACGACCTTCTCTTTTATTTGCGGTCAGAATTGAGAAACTTCGCCTTTTTAACCGATCGAAGCTCTTCGATCTGCCCAGCCAGGAAAACATTTAAAACGAAATATGGAATGGAGCACTGTTTATAATGGTGATCCATTTTTGATATGGCAGACAAGAGTACTCTTTTTCCAATCATGAAGTCAGGCGTCTGGCCATCTCAGACAGCTGAAAAAGCAGGGAAATGGGAGGGGAAATGCAAAAAAAATGAGGCCGAAGCCTCATTTGAAAGTTTGATTCAAAATTGGGTAGTGCAGATCAGAGATTACTTTTCGTTTCTCTTTTTCAGTTCTGCCTGCATTTCATCAATTTTCTTCTTGGACAGTGGATACCAGAAGATCATGATCAGAGCGATCAGGATGTAACCAACGGCTGGAACACCAGTTGTGATGCCGTAGATACCATCCAGAGTTGCCTGAGTCTGAGTAACGACCTGGCCAGCCACAGAAGATTGGTAACCGATCCAAGTCAGAGCGAAACCGCCAAGACCACCGGCAAGAGCCTGACCCAGTTTACGGGCGAAGGAGTAAACACCATATACCGTACCACCATCGGAAGAACCAGTTTTTAATGTCTGGTAGTCAATGATATCAGAGATGAATGCCCAGCACATCAGGTTGAACAGACCGGAACCCATGTTTGCAACAACTAAGAAGCAAAGATAGATCCAGGCATTTTTAATCTTTAAGAAGAACATCAGGCCATAAACAGCACCAGCAACCAGTAAAGCAAAAGCAGAAGCTTCTTTTTTACCGAAACGTTTTGTGATCGTGCCAGCAAATGGAGCCAGAATGAGGGTGCATCCAGTACCAAGCAGACCGGCAATAGACATGGCGTTGATGTTATTGAAGTAGTCCTGATAGAGGTACATATTCATGGACTGGGTTAACAGCATGGACAGCAGCAGCAAAATCGCAGCGACGATGAAGCTGACCAGAGCGCGGTTTGTAAACAGGGAAGAAATCAGTTCTCCAGCAGTCTGTTTTTTCTGGTTGGTTGTTTCAATGACAATTCGTTCAGTAGACCAGCTGTAGCACAGGTAGTAGCAGATCAGAGCGAGAACCGCAAAGACACAGGCAACCATAAAGACACGTGTACCATCCATAACGTTCTGACCAGCCGCATCTTTGACGTAGATGATCTGTGGGGTTAAAGAACCAACGATGACACCGGCAAAAGCAGCGCCTAAAGAACGGAAGGTAGACAGAGCAGATCTGTGAACAGGGTCATCAGTGATTACAGAAGCCATCGATCCGTAAGGGATATTGATGGACGTATACATGAAAGAACCCCATAAAATATAGGTGACGAACACGTAAACAATGCGGATGGTCATCGGCAGGTTTGCTACCCATGGTACGAACAGCAGAACGCCGGAACATACAACGGGGATCATCATTCGCTTGATCCACACACGGTAACGTCCATCTGCGTGAGCGACCGCACGGTCAACAATACGGCCCATACCAATATCGGTGAAGGCGTCGACGCATCGAGCCACAAGGAACAGAGTTCCGACAAGAGCACCTGGAATTCCCAATACGTTTGTATAGAAAACTGTCAGGAAGGAGCTTGCCATAATGAAGAAGAAGTCGTTACCAAAGTCACCGAACATATAGCCCAGTTTATCTTTCAGGCCGAAAGGCTTTAAAACAACTTCTGTCTTATATTCATTTTTATTCGCCATTTGTTTATTCCTCTCAATAACAATTTTTGGTTGGTTGTACAACGCTCATTTGAAACTGCAAAGAGCAATGGATCGACACTTGCAGCAAAGGCAGGGTCGAAATTGTATAAGTACACACGCAGAACAATTCAACAGCTGTCCGAAGACGGCTGTTTCTATCAGGAATGAGCGTTCTGCAGTTCTCATTCCATTCACATCTTTTCTCTTTTCAGAAATACATTCGAACGGTCGAATTCCAGAAAATCCAGTCACTTCGATTTTTTTTAAGTTCAGGATGCAGAGAATTGTGCAGGTGCTGCTGAGGGCAGCCTGCTATTCGAAAGTAAATTCTTCACGCCTGGCGCTTCAAAGACAGCGAACAAGTCCAGAAGGATCTTTCAGAAAAGGAAGAGTCCGCCCGCAAAGCAGAAAATTTACCTGGCAGATCTGTTTTCTCATTCTGGAAATTGAGACTGTCTCAGAATAAGGGGTAACCACAGCCAAATCTTTTGGACAATGGAGAAGATTTCTGGGTTTGGCTCAGGGAGGGCTATCCCGCATTGAAATTCAAGTAATCTCTCATTGGCTGACGTTCCTTTCTGTTCATCAGAACTGAGATGGCTCATATTCAGGATCCTTAGTGGTTTTATACGTTTGAATCCCATGGAAATATGCACATGGATTCAAGCCGGGGGAAAGTCTATGAAGTTAACTTACACTTTGATGATAAAGGTGAAAGCGTTTGTGTGCGATTGACAGACTTGTTCTTAAGATTGCATATTTTGCACATTGTTAGAAATTGGATAAATCACAATGATCCAGATTGGAGAATCCACCAGTTCCAGAGTTTTTGTAGGAACCCTGAATGATACGAATTGCCAATAAACTTACGTTCTGGATACCCAAAACAACAAGATTGGAATGGCAATCTATAAGTCGGGGAGCAAAAACAACGCACGACTTCTGGATGAAGTACGGTTTCATTATAGGACATGAATAAAAAACAATCTTGTCACATACATCACGCAAATAATGTTGAAAATATCTGTAATAGAATAGGTTTACATCCTTATTTATATGGCTTTAAAGAATGGTTTCCGGGCGGTATCATAAAGAAAGCCAAGGGGCCTGCTTCTGGGACTGCTTTTGCAGGCGTCTGGTCAGTTGTGATATATTGCGCTTTCGATTGCAAGAGTTGATGAGTGAGATTTTTTTGTAGGCGATTTCAGAAATCATTCTATACAATGATGTCGGTATGAATATGAAATTCCCCGCTGATCAAAAAGTGCGAGTCACCATCATCACATTTTCCAGTATGGTGATTTCGAATTGCACAGTTGCGATCGGGGCAGGAGAGGACAACAATGAAAAAAGCAAGTGAACAGTTTCAAACGTTTAAAAACGAAAACGGGCCTGTCATCACTACAGTGGATGTTCCTGTAATTGAACAGGACGGCCTGTATTTTAAGGATATTGATGGTTCCGGTATTTTAAAGGAATTCTCCGACTGGAGACTGCCAGCAGAGCAGCGTGCAAAGGCGCTTGTCAAAGACATGAGCACGGATGAAAAAATTGGCCAGCTTTTCGTGACCAGTCGTAACCCCTATACGACTGCAGTCAACCCAATGATGGCAACCTTGAAAAAAGAAGGTGTCAATACAGAGGACACTCCAAAAGAAAATCTGAAAGACGAAACCGGTCTGCTCGATGAAAACGTTCTGGAAAATGTCAGCATTTTCGCTGGCTACACCATTCCAGGCACAACGGATGCGATCAATCGCGACAAGATGAGAAACTTCATCCTGCGTACGAACCCAGATCCAGAAAATCTGACTGACTGGCTCAATCAGCTGCAGAAAACGGCCGAAGCAGATGAACATTTTATCCCTGTTCTGGTGACAACCAACTCCCGTAACGAAAACGGTAAAGTCGTATTCGGTATGAACGACTCCGTTGGTACCTTCCCAACATGGCCAGGCACTCTGGGAATTGCGGCAGCCATCCAGGGGACCGGTAACATCAATATTGCCAAAGACTTCGGGGATGCCATCCGTCGTGAATGGGATGCCGCGGGTCTGAAAAAAGGCTACATGTATATGGCTGATGTCGTCACTGACCCAAGATGGCAGCGTATTTACGGAACCTTCGGTGAAAGTCCTGAACTGATCTCCGAAATCTTTGATGTTCTGGTTCCAGCTGTCCAGGGCAGCGATGAAGGGGTAACGGCAGACGGTGTTGCCCTGACTGTCAAACACTGGCCAGGCGGCGGCGCCCGTGAAAACGGTTTTGACCCACACTACAAAGAAGGCCAGTGGAACGTTTACGCGACAGAAGATTCTTTAACGGACTACCATACAAAAGGCTTCATTCCGGCGATCGCTCACAATGCTGCCAGCATCATGCCTTACTATGCAAAACCTTCTAAAGAAAAATCTGCCCGCCAGCACGGCCTGGATGGCAAAGAAATTACCTGGCAGCCAGTGGGCTTTGCCTTCAACCAGTACATGATCCAGGATCTGCTGCGTGACCAGTTCGGATTCAAAGGCTACATCAACTCTGACTCCGGCATCATCGATAACATGGGCTGGGGAGTTGAAGCACTCGATCGTCCAGAACGAATCGCTTTAGCCATCAACAATGGTGTAGATATGATCTCTGAATCCTATGGAGCAGACTATGCCCGTGAAGCCCTCGCAAGACGGACGAATGGCTACTACGATACCCACCCAATTCCAGAAGGGTATACGCTCGAACAGATTACGCTTGATGACGAAGCCATCAGTCGTGCTGCTCTGCGGACCCTGACTGAAAAATTCGCACTGGGTATGTTCGAAAACCCATACCGTGATGCTAAGAATTCTGAAATGGTGATCACACACGGAAACGATTGGGAAACTGCGATGCAGGTTCATCGTGAATCCGTTGTTCTGCTCAAAAACCAGCAGGTTCTGCCATTAACGGAAACAGCAGGCAAAAAGTTCTACATCCAGGGCTTTGATCAGACCGAAGAAGCAGGCAAGAAATGGACAGAAACTCTTGTTGCTGAACTGAAAGAACGGGATGTTACCGTTGTTGAAGACTACAAAGAGGCGGATATTGCCATCGTGATGGTTTCTCCAGAATCCGGTAACTACTTCACCGCAACAAAAGGTCTGCTTGAAATTGATCTTTGTGAAAACAAAGTCGTTGCGGACTATTCCGAAGAAGGTCTGCCATTAGAAACGACCCATACAGAAACAACCGTTGCCGGTATTGGCCAGATCAAAGAAATTGCCAAAGATCTCCACGCCCGTGGCGGTAAAGTGATCGGTACCATCAACATCACGATGCCTTGGATGCTTGGCAACCTCGAACCAGAATGCGATGCTCTGCTGGCTGGATTCAACACCTTCACTGCTGCCTTCTTCGATGTGATCTTCGGTAAATTTGCTCCAGTTGGTGCTCTGCCAATGACGCTGCCAAAGAACGACGAAGTTGTTGCTGTAAACGCTGAAGGAATCTGCGTAACTCCAAATGATCTGCCTGGATATAAGAAAGATGAATATCTGCCAGAAGCCCTCAAAGACGAAAATGGTAAAGGCTACGCGTATAAAGATGCAGACGGCAACTACTACGAATTTGGCTACGGCATGAAATTCTAGTCTGTCTGCTGACTGTCAATTTTTTGTTAAGCTTTAAATAGGCTTTATATACGCTTTAATTATGCTGATCTCGAAAGAAGAAATTCCTTCGAGATCAGCATTTTTCTTTTGAGGCAGTTTTGTGAAGCGGCACTTTTCTGGTTTATTGCCCTTTGCCAAAGCAGAATGGCTGGCGTCATGGTCATTGAATTGCTGAGGACAGAAAAAGCACCTGGAATATCCGATATAATGACGAGAATGTAAGAAATCCTAAAATCTGCCGCAATATTTTGAAATAGGGATGGTAGATTAGTTTTATCGGGTGAAAAGCTGCCGAGGCTGTCTGTTTTGCAGCCTGATCCCTGACAGAAATCAGTTTTGTCTAAAGCAGGTTTAAAAATGATTCTTCATAGAGACAACTTGAGCAGGTTGATGCCTTTATTTTGGTCAATGACCCCACCCAAACTGCATAGCAATTTGGATGGGGTATCCTTGCCTATCATATGAAGCAAGAGAAAAATAGAACATTGGAGAAATTGAAAACATGAGGAAAATACCCCGGATAACCGAAAAGGAAAGCCAGACTGGCCCTCTGGATCCCAAATCAGATCCGAACCCATTCAAGCCGAAACGAAAAAAACGGGCGCGTAGGGCAGCAGCCATCTGCGCTGTTGCGACCCTTGGTTCTGTCTTTTCGATGGATATGAATCTGGAAGCAAACGAAGGGGGTTCTCCTTCTGAACAGACGATTCTTGATGAAGAATATGGTCTGGTTGAGTTTGATCAGGAAAATGAGGAAATCTGTGAAGCTGAACCGATTGCCGGCAGACTGGCCAGAGACTACTCCGTTCACCAGCTCAAAGGCTTGCAGACAGATCTGCAAGCCCAAAAAGAAGATCTGATCGCAAAAGGAAACTGGAATCCTGCCGAGTCTGAACCGGCGAGGATTCAGTCTTTACTGGATGAAATTGAAAAGAGTCTGCCGCTGATGGAATGTTCATCCGTCTATATGGTTTACAATCCAAATTCCGGAGAGCATTTGTATACGACAAATGACGAGGAGCGGTCAAAACTGGTCAGCCTTGGCTGGAGTGACGAAGGCATCTGTTTTGGAACTCCGGTAAGAGAAGGGGTACCGGTTTATCGGCTCTATCTTAAAGCAAGCGGTGAACATCTGTATTCGACCAACATGGGCGAAATTCAGACTCTGGAAAGCAATGGCTGGAAAAATGAGGGCGCAAAATTTATGGCCAGCTCTCTGAATGCCATTCCGGTGACCAGGCTGCTGAATCCAAATACTTCGCTGCACCATTTCACCAGTGATGAAGGTGAAATTGAAGCCCTTGTAAAACTCGGCTGGATCAAAGAACACCAGGCATTTTCAGTGGTTCATTCTGTCAGCATTGAACCAGAAACAATCAATGGGATCACGGGCTATGCGGCTTACAACTCCATCGATCAGAAACTGACGGGTCTGCAAAAGCTGAGAACTGGTACTTATTATTTTGACCCGGATCAGGAGGGATGGATGGTCACTGGCTTTAAAACACTGCCCGACGCCAGCGGGCAGCTGCAGGCCTTCTGGTTTCGGGAGAATGGAAAAATGGCTTATGGCGAAGTTGAATTTGACGACGGCTGGCGCTATTTTGATAAGAAAACCGGCGTTATGATCTGCAATGATTTTGTCAAACTGACCAATCCGAAACGGACCTGCTATTTTGATGAAAATGGGCTTCGGGTGAGCGGTAAGAAAATGATCAATGGAAAAAGCTATCTCTTTGACGAGAAAACAGGAGCAATGAAAATGGATCTCGATCAGATTCTGGATCAGGCAGTTGCTTATATCAAGAAGCACAAAAAAGAGGGGGAAGACTATTCGCTGGCCATCCGGGTGCCGGCCCTGGGCCAGAAAGTGAGCTGGAATGACCATTCCCAGCAGTCAGCCAGTGTCATGAAACTGTTTGTCATGGGTGCGATTTTTGAAAAGTATGAGGATTACTGCAGCCGTTATGGAAAGTCGTATATCGATAGTTCTCTAAATTCCATGATTACCTGGTCGGATAATGAGGCCTGGAAAAATCTGGTGGCCAATCTTGGTAATGGTTCGTATGCCCAGGGCTGCGAAAACCTGAATCAGTGGAACAAAGCACATGGCTATCCCGAAACGTCGATGCAGCCGGCAGCCTATCAGAACTTTACCAGCGTGCTGGATGCCAGCAAGATTCTTGAGGACATCGATCAGAGCAAACTCAAACACTCTGCCGAGATGAAAAAACTGATCCAGGGACAGTCCGTACAGGGAAGACTGCTCAACGGTATTCCACAAGGGATCAGCACTGGAAACAAACCGGGCTGGCTGGACGACACCCAGAATGATTCCCTCATTGTCTGGGATAAAAAAGGCACGTATGTCCTGACTTTCCTTTCCACCAGCCTTCAGGACAATAGCAACGCCCAACGAATCATGGGTGAAGTATCACGCATGGTTTATGAGTGGATGCAGGACAACCTGTACCAATAGATACAGACTGAATCCAGTCTGATTTTGACCTCGATGATTCATCGAGGCTTTTTCCGTTTTGTCCAGATTTGATTCGCTCAAGTGGGTAAATAGAGTCTGCCATGAAAAAAGCCTGCCAGACAGGCAGACTTGAATGGGTTTTGAAAGCAGAAATTCAGGGATTTAAATTTGCGGCCCAGGAAAATGGCTGAAAGTCCAGTCTTTATCCGGTTGTCATCCGTTATTTATCCAGCCTATTTATCCAGCCATTCTGGTTTAAAGCTGGTCCAGCGTCCAAAGAGGCCGCAGGGCAGAAGCGCATGTTCTTTGGTAATTGGAAGCAGTGTCTCTCCAACTTCAACATATCCGCCAAACTGACGGCCTACAGTTCTTTCTAAGGTCTGTTTGAGAGTCGTCAGTGGAAAGCCTGTGGTGTACAGGTTGACCAGAAAGAACAGGGCATTGTCACTGAGCAGGTCTTTGGCCTGGTTAATCAGTTCGAAGATATTGTCTTCCAGCTTCCAGACTTCACCATTCGGGCCTCTACCATAGGAAGGCGGATCCATAATAATGCCATCATATTTACGGCCGCGCCGTTTTTCACGGGCGATAAATTTCATGACATCGTCCACCAGAAAGCGAATCTTTTTGTCTTCCAGATGGTTGAGTTCCATATTTTCTTTCGCCCAGGCATTGATGCCTTTGGACGCATCCAGATGGACGACTTCATCAGCCCCTGCTTTAGCAGCAGCCATCGTTGCACCACCCGTATAGGCAAACAGATTCAAAATTCTCACCGGCCGCTCTGGATGGTCGGCTTTGGCCTGACGGATGGTATTCATGATGAAATCCCAGTTGGC
This sequence comes from uncultured Allobaculum sp., assembly GCA_910579655.1. Lineage (GTDB taxonomy): Bacteria > Bacillota_I > Bacilli_A > Erysipelotrichales > Erysipelotrichaceae > Allobaculum. Next base: position 62,967 of record CAJTVE010000007.1, read on the forward strand.
AGCCTGTTCGGGAAACAGGCCGGTATGTTTAAAGCCAGTTGGCGAAATTTTAAAGCGAAGATCTTTGTAGCCGATAGTCCAGAATTCCTTGATCGGCTTTTTATATTCCCAGCTGCCACCGCCTTTACTTGAACGGTGGTAAACAGCGTGGGCTTTTTTCCAGTTGGATTCGTCATCGATCGGCCATAAGGCAACAGGGTCTGGCCGGCGCAGAATGACATCATTCCAGCGCTCTAATTTTTCCTTGTTGCCGGCATCGAGGACTTCGTAATCCTTCCAGTCGGATGCAATCTGATTCATGTACGCTCACCTCTGCTACCAGTATAGACGATCAAAGGCCGCCAAACTGGAACGAAGCCGGTCAAACCTGATGGGCCGGCGTAATCAACTGTCCTTGAACGATTTTTCTTTTCGGCTCTGTGGCATGAAAGAAACTTCATGACTTGGAAGCCAGATGCCGGAATGAAAAAGGTGAATGGATAGGCTTTGTTTTCAATGTAGAAGAGAAGAGAGCAATGCAGGGCGAATGCAGCGAAGAGAGGATGAAGAGAGGATAATGAGAATGCAAATCAAATCCAGAAGAACAGCTGGAATTAATTTGTGCAAGGGGAGTTGTGGGGAAGGGACAGAAGATGGAAAAAGAATTTCCAATTCTGTCCGGTTCATCTGAACAGATAATTTGAGAAATCAGCATAAAATTGAAATGGTCAGGTTTCTGGAGGCTCGGAAACCAAGACAGTTTCGCGAAAATACGCAATCCAAATCCAGGATATCTCAAAAATCGAAAAGACAGAAAGCAGGATCAGGCGATTCAAAGCTTAAAGAAATTCATCAGACAAACCAGAAGGATGAAAACTGGACTTAGAGGTTTTGATTGTCATGAGCAGGTTTGATGAATTTTTTTCATTCAGGCAAGGATAAGTCATCTGTAAATGGAGGCAGTCCTTTTTGAAATGCGCGGGCAATCTTGCCCGTTGACATAAAGAGAAATGAAATAATAAAGATGTCCTGAAAAGAATAGAAAGGATACACTGCCATGTTTGTACAGTTAATCTGTAAAGATCGTACTCAGGCTCAGATGGATGAGCTTTATGAAGTTTTAGGTGCCCTTGCTGCCAGAGAAGGGGTACAGATTGAAGACCGCGGCCATGATGTAGAAATTCTGGTCTGCCCACAGGGTAAAATTGTCGCGATCGAAGAAGGCAAAGACATGATTCTTTCGGCCAATACCCGTCAGGGCGGCCCCGGATTCCATGCATTTGTGGTGGATCTGTTCAAAGACATTCAGGAAGAAATTCCGGGTGACTATGAAATGATCGATGATACGGAATATGACAAGGACGGAGACTTTGACCGCCTGGTTTCGCTTTATGAAAATGAGCTTGACTATGTACGCAAGATGATTCTCGAAGATCCCCAGTTCCGTAATAAGAACTATATGTTTGATGAAACCTACTATCTGCCAAAAGCAGAGAAAGGCAAAGTTTTAACCGCCACCGGTGACATGGATGAAGATGAATTTAAAACCAAGAACCTTTCTGATCTGATGGACCATTTCTATGTCTGGAACAACTGGGATCGGGATGCCCGGTTCTATCGCAATGCAGCCTTAACCCTGCTTGCCAAAGAAGGCTATGGTCAGTTTTCCAAGATGAATGACCAGACCGAAAAAATTGCAGACGAAATCTGCGATGATCTCGAAATTGCCTTCCGGATGGATCCGTCGCTTCCATTACCTTTAAAGGCATACGATGAGTTATGCAAAACTTTAGGTCGTGAAAACAAATTAGAAGGTGCAATCGGAATGGACCGGGAAGCTGTTCAATATCGGACACGCGAAGTCTACCATGTTTTTGAAGATGCGAAGGTTGTCGCTCCGGGTACTGCTGAGAGAAGCTATGACCCCGCTACACAGTCCGTTTTCCTGATGGCCCCCTATAGTGAAGATGAAGAGTGGAACTGGCTGATTCAGGCTTCCAAGCAGCCTTCCATTCTTCCGGATCTGGAAGCAGTCCAAGCCGTTGAACCGATTCATGAAGAAGACGGCCGTGTGATCTGGCTGGATGAATACGAACAGGATGGAATCCGTTATCTGGATGCCATTATCCGTGATGATGAACGCTACCTGTATCTGCATGTGCTTTGCAAGAGCATTGCCGAACAGAGCTATCTTCGCTCCTGTATTTTACAGTCTGGCTTTTATGCCTGATTTTAAGGCTGCATCCTATTTTTCCATCGGCCCAATTTCGTGCCAGCGGATGAATTGCATGCCAAAATCCGAACAACAAATTGAACTGGGATCTTTGCTGATCCCGGTTTTTTTCGGCATTCTAAAATTGTAAGTGGTTTTTAAATCACCGGCTCTAAACCATTGTGTGGATTTTCCGTTCGCACAATTGGTTTAGAGCTTTTTTGTATGTGGTTTTCTTCGGCTCTCCAACTCTCTCGGGAGCAGCCTGGCTACTTGGTCTTGGGT